>CALFYN010001136.1 GCA_937952345.1 uncultured Acidobacteriota bacterium | reverse complement strand
ACCGCGATACGGCGCGCTCAACTGCGTCACATCGCGATTCACCACAAGCCCGAACGGCTGCGGCGAAAGCACGCCACCCGCCATCTCCGCGGTGAGCGGCTCATAGAACACACCGAAACTCGTGCGTACAGCCGTGCGCCCGTTGCCGAACACGTCCCATGCGATACCCACGCGCGGACCCAGATTGTTGCGGTCGCTACGGTAGGGATAGACGGCATCACCAGGGAACACCAGTCCCACCGGCGCCGTCGGAAACCGCGTCGATTGCGCGCCTTCCACGAAACTCGTCAATTTTCCGTATTGCTCGGCCCACGCCGGAAACGATTCCCAGCGCAACCCGAGATTCACCGTCACATTGCGATGTACCTTCCAGGCATCCTGCGCATACAGCCCGATGACCGTGTACCGCTGATCCGTATCGAGCGGCGAAGCCTGCTGCATGGACCGCGCCCGCCCGAGCAAAAAGTCCGCCAGTGAATCGCGCGACTGTGTTCCGTCGAAGCGGAATAATCCACCGGTGTTGTTGTTGTCGCGATAGAGAAACCGGTTCCGCTGCACATCGGCGCCGAACTTCCATTGATGTTTTCCGCTCAGCCAGGTGATGTTTTCGGACATGTCCAGGTTGTCCGAAAGCCGCTGCCGGTCGCGTCCGGGAGACAGTGTAAAGCGGCCCGTGGCCTCCAACCGAGGCAGCGTCACGGCTCCGCCGGCATGCACAAAATCGGTGCCACCCAGTTGCACCAGGGTCTGCCGCACGGTGTTGTTCTCCAGATAATTGAACCGTGTATAAGTGATGCGCGCCGTGTTCAGCAATGTCGGGGTGAAGGTGTGCGTGTCCTCCACCGTGGCTGTTTGCATCCGCAGCGAATTCTCAAACGGGCTGAATCCCGCAAACGCGCTGCCTTGCGGGAAATTGTCCGCGCCTGCATTGTTGTCGATGAAATAGCGGATGTTGAACCGGTTCTTATCGGTGAGAACGTGGTCAAAGCGAGTCAGGATCTGATTGCCCGTGGTGGGCCGGCTGACCTGCGTCTGATAGGCGCCATTGGGCCGGTTGGCCTGCGGGTTATACTGCTGCAGCACTTTCACCGCTACGGGATCGAACCGGCTGGTGGGAATCTGCGCGTTCGGAAACAAGCTTCCTGAGAGAGGATCGCGCACGCCGCCCGCCACGCGGGTGAAGTCGCCGCGCAGTTCGTCCGCCGTGGCGGGAACGGAAACTCCGGACACCTGATCCTCGCGGATCCGCAAGCCCTGGTAGGAGAAGAACCAGAAGCTGCGATTGCGTCCGTTATAGAGCTTGGGCATCCACACCGGCCCGCCCGCCGTCACGCCGAACTGATGAAAGCGCAACTTCGAAACGCGCGGCAGAAAATAACTGCGCGCGTCCATGCTATCGTTGCGCAGAAATTCCCAGGCGCTGCCGTGCAATTCGTTGGTGCCCGACCGCGTCACGCCGCTCACCACGGCCGCGCCTCGTCCATATTCGGCGGGCGTTCCCACCGTCGCTACTTTGAACTCCTGCAAGGCATCCGGAGGCGGCAAACCCAATCCTTGCCCGCGATGAAAATAGGCGAGCGAGCCGCCGTCGAGAAGAATGTTCACGCCCGTCTGGCGTCCTCCATTGAGCCGCATCGTCTGCTGCCCGAACGAGGGCCGGATGGTCGTGCCGATGCTGTTCACGCCCGGAATCAGCCGTACCAGATCCAGCGCATTGCGGCCATTCAGCGGCAGATCGCGCACGCGCCGGTCGTCCACCAGCATTCCGTGTACCGCGCTGCGTGTATCCACCTGCGGGGCTTCGGAGCGAACCTCGACAGTCTGGCTGGTTTCGCCCAACTCCAGTGCAAAATCCACTCGCAGATTCTGCAGCGCACTCACGCTCAAGCCGCGCCGCTCCACCGTGCGAAAGCCCGGCGCGGCGGCCGAAACCACGTAGGTTCCCACCGCAAGCAAGGGCACTACATATTCGCCGGCCTCATTGCTCACGGCGGACTTCCGCTCGCCGGTATTCTGATTGGTGATGGCGATCTCCGCCTTCGGCACCCGTGCCCCGGTGGCGTCGCTCACCACGCCGGCAATCTCGCCTGTCGGGCTTTGAGCCAGTACGATGGCCGTGCACAGAGCGGCCGCTAGTTTGCGCATCCTCGCCTCCCCTATTTGCAGAAGTACGGCGAGTATATCAAAGCTGTATTTACTTTTGATTGCTGTTCAAGCGCCGCGCCAATTGATCCTCATACAACGATGCAGGCTCCAGCGCGTCGCCCTTCCCTGCCCCTTCCACCCAATCCTCGGGCGACGTGTCCACGCTGCTCGCCACCGGAGAGGTGTAGCGGAACGAAAGCGGCGTCGTGCGCACCGCGGACGCATCCCCGCGTGTGCCGATGACGTATCCCCATCCGAATTGCTGCGAATTCACGAGGTAGGGACGGTTGTTCATGTACCGGATCCCGTGCGTGTTCCAGAACACCGATTGCGTCGTCGTCACGCCGTGATAATCCGGAGTGCCGTATGGCCGCACCGTGGCATCGACAAAATCCCGGTCCAGCGTGAGATTGTCCAGCAGGTTCGCCATCGACAGGTGCATATGAAAATCCGAGGCCAGCGACGGGTTGTTCGAACGGCAATGCACAATGACGTTGCCCGACGATGACATCGACTTGAAATCGTAGCTGTGGCGCTGGCGGTTCGCCGTCAGATGACGCAGCAGATTCTCATTGCCTTGCAGGGTGAATCCGTAACCGTTGCCTCCGCCACCTCGATATTGCGGATTCTCGAACGTGGCGTCTTCGACGGTGATCCCGCGCGATTGCGTGATCAGCACTCCGTTCGACAACAGATGGTAATCCGTCTGATTTGGATCGGGATGGAATGTGGCGATGCGCCGCACCCAGCCAAACAACGCCTGACGGAAGGCGATGGCGTGCGATCCATGCACCTCATAAGCGCCGGTGCCCGCAATGGTGTAATCGTTCTCGCCATACCCCGGCAGCGAACTCTCGGTATTGCCGATGGAAAAATCCTCGAGCCCAACGCCTTCGATCTGCGCCCTTGTTTTGTACACACGGGCGTTGTCGCGCGTGCGCAGGGCATAGCGCGTCGGCGCATCGAGCGTAATGGTGTTCGATTCCGCATCCACGGCAGTGATCTGCCGGTAGAATATCGGCCCGCTCTGCCGTGCCGGCGTCCACCAGTTCGTCATCTGATGCTCGGCGATGAATTCGTCGCTTGCGTTGCTGCGCACGATGATCCAGTCGCCAACCCGCAGACTTGCCGTATCGCGCACCTTCAGTTGCATGGTGGGCTCGGGATAATCCTCCACGATCGTCACCGTGCTGTTGGCGACCACCGTCGTCCAGGAACCGCCGGTCAAAGGCGCAACACGGATGATATCCTTGCCGCGCATCGCCGGTGTCGTGTTGTGCAGAAACGTCACGCCTACACCTGCGCCACGCAGAATCACGTGGTCATGCTTGATCCACAGCGCAAACGCATCGTTGCCGCGCGGGGCAATGCGATACATTCCTTCCGGCAGGTACACCACACCCCCGCCGCTGCTGCCCACCGCATCGAGCGCCGCCTGAATCTGCGCCGTGCTGTCGCGCTCTGCCGCCGGGTCGGCATCGAACTCCGCCACGGCATCGACAACCCGCGTCGCGCCATTGCCCGGAGCATCGGGAATGGGCACTTCACCGCGCCGGTAGCCGGCGTAACTGAAATCGTGAAGAAAGCGGCCTTCCGCATCGCGGAAAGCCGGCGTCCAATCTTGCGGATACAACGCGGATCGCCACGATTCCTGCGCGTTCCCGCTGGTAACGGCCACGAACAGCAGCAGCCATGGCAACGCCGCGATCATAGCTCCAGCCTCCCCTGGTATTGCATGGAGCCGAGCTTGAACTTCTCCTTAAACTCCATGATCTGCACGTCCCCCGTCACTTCGATCTCGCGATCCTTCGCTTCAATCGGCTTGACGCGCGAAAAGTGAATCCGCACGGTCAGTTCCGCGGCGCCCAGCACCGCCTCCACGCGCACGGGCCGCAAGAGGCGACCCGACTTCGTTCGCAGTGTTGTGCCTTGCCGGAACACGGACTCGATGCTGCCCGCTCCCTGGTGCGCCATCACAACCGGCAGGCCGAACACCTCGAGAACGTAAGTATCCTCGGGCACTCCGATGAGTTCGTTCAACCGCCCCGGCGGCAACTTCTCATCGCGCATCCGGTACAGCGCCCGGGCATGGCGGACGGGCAGCGCACTTGCCCAACGGAAAATCAGATCGGCGCGGTCGGGCAGCGTCTCTCTGGGCTTGCCGCCGATGCCTCCCACGGGACTCCCCACCGGCGTGCGCCGCGCCGGATCGGCGCCCGGCACGTCTTTGTAGGTAATCGGGGGCTGGTCCTCGCGCTTGCGCCACTCGAGTTTCACCGTGCGCGCATTGGCCCAGGGCGAATCGGTGAGCAGTTCGAGCACCGTGTTCTCGCTCCAATCGGGAAAAGGCTTCGTGCTCCAATCGGCCGCCGCAGCCGCGGAGAGAAACAGAAAGACAACGTGAAAACTGCTCAGCCGCAAATTTCAGAATAGCGAATCCGGCCGCCGCCGACTCAGGAAAACGCCGCATCGGCGGTGCGCCGCGCCAGGTCCTTCAACATCGCCCGATGCTCGGCGAGGGCTTTGCGCGAAGACGCGCTGGTGGCAAGATTCTTTGTCTCGCCGGGATCGCTGGCCAGGTCGAAGAACTGCTCGGGGTTCTTGCCGCCGTTGAACAGCACGTACTTGTAGCGGTGCGTGCGGATCATGCGGCCTTCGCGCGAAGCATCGCCATAACGCAACTGCGAACTCACCATGGTGCGCGTGCCTTTGAGCAGGCTCACGCCCGTGCACGATTCCGGCGTCCGCAGCGACGCCAGTTCGCAGAACGTCGGCATCAAATCCTCCAGCGAAACCAGCGCCGGATTCATCTTGCGCCGGGGCACGCCCGGCCCGGCCAGCATCAGCGGTACGCGCGCCGATTCTTCGTAAAACGAAGCTTTCTGCGCCCATTTGTGGCCGCCGAGCCCTTCGCCGTGATCGGAGCAGAATGCAATCACCGTGTCCTGCATCAGCCCGCCCTGATCGAGCGCATCGAGCAATCGCCCCACCTGCCGGTCCACGTCTTCCACCATCCGGTAATAATCGTGCAAATAATGGCGGAATTCTTCTTCGCGCCACCCCGCCGCGATGCCGACAGCCTGCGACATGAGGTCGTAGCCTTGCTCGCGATGATATTGGATGGCTTCGGGCTCATTCGGATCGACGGCCAGATTCTTCGGCGCCGTGGGATACGAGGCGAGATTGGGATGCTCCCGCGTGCCCTTGTGCTGCCGGATCCAATCGCAGATATCGTGCGGATTCATGAACGACGCCACCAGGAAAAACGGATCCTTCGGCTTGTTGCGCACCCATTCGACACAGGCATCGGCCAGCGGCGAATCCATGTTCCTTCCCAGCGCGCTCCCGCCGATGATCTTCGTAAAACCGGTCATTCCGTCAAAACTCTTCGGCAAATGCCATTTCCCGCCATAGGCCGTGTTGTAGCCAGCCGCGGAGAACACCTCACCGAGCGTCGGCACACCCTGGCGGATCGGCTTGCCGTTTTCCATCACCCCCGCCGCGTGCGGCAACACACCGGTGAAAATGCTGCTGCGCGATGGCGAACATACCGGATAGGCGCAATAGGCGCGCGTATAGCGCGTGCCCGCCGCTGCGATGCGGTCCATGGCCGGCGTCCGGAGCCATTTGTTGCCCGCGCAGGAGAGCGCATCGCGCGTCTGCTGGTCGGTCACAATCAGGACGATATTGGGCCGCGTGGCGCCGCGCAACACAGCCGGCGCGCTCGCCGCGGTCAGAAATCCTCGTCTGGTCACTTGCATCGTCTTGTTACCTCGCAAAGGTTACCCGGAAGCCTGTTGTGATAATCAAATCGTTCGTCTTGCGGCCCTGTACCGGATTGCTCAAATAGCGGTTGGAAAAGCTCAATTGCCAGGCAAGCCATTTGTTGAGGCTCGTGGCCTGGCTCAAATCGAAGTTGATACGATACTCGCCCTGCTCTGTCAGGTTCGGATAGAACACCAGTTTCTCGCGCAGTTGCGTGCGCCCGCCGATGATCTTGTGGGTCAGGTCGTTTCCGATCACGGCTTCCCCCGAACTCCGGCGAATGCCAGTCGAGAAGAATTCCTTGTTCAATGCGCCGCCCCCATACAGATCCAGAACCGTGTTGGGGTTCTTGATGGCGTGAAAACCGAAACCCGCCGACGGAACGAATCGCAAATCCAGCCGCTGGAATTCATCGAATTCCAGATCCGAAGATCCGTAGGCGTAAGCTTTCGGCGTCACGTTCACATTGTAGGAAATACCTCCGCGCATCGCATTGGCCGTCAGCACGCTATTGCCCGACACCGTGTTCTTCGAATAGATGGAAGTGAACGTCACCGCGATTTTGTCACGGTTCGTCGTCCGGTTCGCATTCGCCGACGATGTTAGCGTCGAGACAATCGTGTTGCCGGTCACCTGCGAAAATCCCAGATCGACAAAGCCGGCCCACAAGTCCACCAACCGCGGATTGCGGAAGCGTTCGATCTGCGTCTCATACGCCTGTTGCTCAGCCGCATTGCGAATGCCGGTCACTTTCACGCGGTCCGTGCTCACCGTACCGGTGTCCTTTGTCTGCACTGTCATGGTTCCGTTCGATGTGGCGATGACGCCCGCCACCGTCTGGCCGTCCGTTAACGTCACAAACACCGTGCCGTCCGATTTCACATCGGTGATCGCGTCCCATTGGATTTCCACAGTTCCGGCGAACTCGGTCTTCAAGGTCAGTGTCTTCTTGTCTGATTTGACGATCGATCCCGTCAACCGGTCTCCGTTCTTCAGCACGATTTGATCGGCCCACAGGCACTGCAGAGCCAGTGCGGCAAAGAGTAAGGAAAAGGCAGGTTTCATATGATGGTTCAACTCAACAGAGATCTCGCACCGCGCGGGGATGAAGGCGGAGTTTCCATTATCGCAAACGCCTTGCTGCGAAGCGGAACATAAATTCGCTACGATGTGCGAACAGCATGCTGCAACGGCGCACGTTTCTCCAGGCAACTCTGGCCGCCACGGCCGCGGCGCAACCGCAAACCGATTGGGGCGGCCCGGTTCTCGATATCCATCTCCACCCGCGCCGTGGGGGCGGCTCGGCCATCGATCATCTCACGGGGGCCGGCGTTACCAAGGCGGTGCTGCTCACGCGCATCGCCGATGCCGCCAGGGCACGGCAGGACATCACCGCGCACCCCGGGCGCTTTGCCTGGTTCGCTTCCACCGAT
>CALFYN010001135.1 GCA_937952345.1 uncultured Acidobacteriota bacterium | reverse complement strand
GTCAAGGAATTCGGCCTCAAGCAGATGTGGCGCAGCCCCAACGGCACCATCCGCAACATCCTCGATGGCACCATCTTCCGCGAGCCCATCATCTGCAGCAACGTCCCGCGCATTGTCCCCCACTGGAACAAGCCCGTCGTTGTGGCCCGCCACGGATTCGGCGACCAGTACCGCGCCCAGGATTTCACCTTCCCCGGCCCGGGCACGCTGAAGATCAGCTTCACCCCCGCTGACGGCGGCGCCCCCATCGAGCGCGAGATCATCAAGGCCAACGGCCCCGGCATCGCCATGGGCATGTTCAATCTCGATAGCTCCATTAGCGGCTTCGCCCGCGCCTGCTTCAACTACGCCCTCGGCCGCAACTACCCCGTCTACCTTTCCTCCAAGAACACCATTCTCAAGGCCTACGACGGGCGCTTCAAGAATCTCTTCCAGGAGATCTTCGACGCCGAGTTCAAATCCCAGTTCGAAGCCAAGGGCCTCACCTACGAACACCGCCTCATCGATGACATGGTGGCCGCCAACCTCAAATGGAACGGCGGTTACCTATGGGCCTGCAAGAACTACGATGGCGACGTCCAGTCCGACACCGTCGCCCAGGGATACGGCTCACTCGGTCTGATGACTTCCGTCCTCATGTCTCCCGATGGCAAGACCGTGGAAGCCGAAGCCGCCCACGGCACCGTCACCCGCCACTACCGCATGCATCAGCAGGGCAAGCCGACTTCCACCAATCCAATCGCTTCCATCTACGCCTGGACCCGCGGATTGCAATATCGCGGCAGGATGGACGGCACCCCCGACGTCGTCCAGTTCGCCCAGACCCTCGAAAAGGTCTGCGTCGATGTCGTCGAATCCGGCCGCATGACCAAGGATCTCGCCATCCTCATCCGTCCCGATCATCCCTTCCTCACCACTGAGGATTTCATGACCGCCATCGACCAGGAATTGCAGAAGGCACTACGGTGAGCTCCACCTGGAACGGCGACAGCGAACTGTTCGACCTCGCACGGCGCGAGCTCTTTGTCGCCGTCGTCGGCGATGTCATGGATAAGCTGGGCTTGCGCCGCCAATTTCTGCCGCCTCAAATCCAGCCCCTCACCCGCGACATGGTCGCCATTGGCCGCGCCATGCCCGTCATGAGCATCGATGCCAACGATGAGGAACTCGAGCAGGCTTCCAACCCCGTCACCCGTAAGAAATTCGGCCTGATGATGGAAGCCCTCGACAGCCTCCAGCAGAACGAAATCTACCTCGTCACCGGCGGATCTCCCAACTACGCCCTCTGGGGCGAACTCATGTCCACCCGCGCCATGTATTGCGGCGCCGCCGGAGCCGTGCTCAATGGCTACACCCGCGACATGCGCGGCATCCTCAAGCTCAACTTCCCCGTCTTCTGCTTCGGCTCCTACGCCCAGGATCAGGAGCCTCGCGGCAAGGTCGTCGACTTCCGCGTCTCCGTGCAGGTGGGCCAGGCCGTCATCCATCCCGGCGACATCGTGTTTGGCGATTGCGACGGCGTCTGCGTCGTCCCCCGCAAAGCCGAACAGGATGTCTTCCGCGCCGCGCTCGAAAAAGCCCGCGGCGAAAAACACGTTCAGAAAGAGATTCAGGCGGGCATGCCCGCTCGCACCGCGTTTGAAAAGTACGGAATCCTCTAAGGAAGGTTTATGCAACTGGCAGGCAAAACGGCGCTCGTTACCGGAGCCGCATCCGGACTCGGAGCCGCCTCCGCGCGCATGCTCCTCGATGCCGGCGCCCGCGTCGTCCTCGTCGATCGCAATCCCGCACCCGTGTCCGGCCCCTCCGCCGTCAGCGTCACCGCCGATGTCACCGATCCGGCACAGATGGAATCCGCCGCCGATACCGCCATTGACCGCTTCGGCGCACTCCATATCCTCGTGCATTGCGCCGGAATCGGCCATCCCATGCGCGTCCTCGCCAAGGATGGCACCGCCGCCCCGCTCGATTCCTTTGCCCGCGTCGTGCAGGTCAACCTCATCGGCGCCTACAACACGCTGAGCCTCTGTGCCGCCGCTATGAACCGCAATGCCCCCGAGCCATCCGGCGAAAAAGGCGTCATCGTTCTCACTGCCTCCATCGCCGCGTTCGATGGGCAAGTGGGCCAGGCTTCCTATTCCGCCTCCAAAGGCGGAATCGTCGGCATGACGCTCCCCATCGCCCGCGATCTCGCCCGCCACGGCATTCGCGTCGTCACCATCGCCCCCGGCATCTTCGATACCCCCATGCTCGCCGGCCTCAGCGATGAAGTGCGCGCCTCCTTGGGCGCTCAGGTCCCCTTCCCGCCCCGCTTGGGCCGCCCCGAAGAATACGCCGCCCTCGTCCGTTCCATCGTCGAAAACGAGATGCTCAACGGCGAAGTCATCCGGCTGGATGGAGCGCTTCGGATGGCGCCACGCTAGTCGGCACACCCCCCCAATAACGCGAAATCGATCGCCACAACAAGAACAAGTACACCAGGTAAGTCCCGATCAACACCACATTCCCCGCCGGCACCAGACTGTGCGAAATCTGCCGCAGCGAATGTCCCACCGCTCCCCCAGCCAGCAGGATCCCAATCGCCGCCGTGATCAGCAGCCGGCACCGGTCTGGATTTCGAATGAGCGTCGTCCAAAGCGCCAGGTTCAGCAGCATCGAGCCGAAACTGACGTTGCGGATCAGTTGCGTCATCCACAGATTCAGCCGCTCATGATGCGCCATCCACGCCGCCAACACCACAAAACACAGCGCACCTGCGATCAAGTACCCAATCCGCCGCCGTGCCCCAGGCCCCGTCCATCCTTGCGACAGCAAATGCGCCTGGAATCCAAAAATCAACATGTACTGCGTCGCTTCGCAGATCCAGTACACCCGCACTGCATCCGATGTCCACTGCTCCATCCCCAGGATCGCCGCCGATGAGGCTACCGTTCCCAGCAGATTCGCCACGATGATCACCAGCAGCATCGGGTATGCGCGGTAGGCCCCCCGCAGCAGCACCGTGATGATCGCCAACTGCAGAAATACCC
>CALFYN010001134.1 GCA_937952345.1 uncultured Acidobacteriota bacterium | reverse complement strand
CTCTTATGCCACTCTCCATCGACGTCGTCCTCAACAACAAAGTGCTCGGCCCCGCATTCCGCCGTCATCTGGAGGAAGGCCACGAGAAAGGCCGACAGGAAGGCCGACAGGAAGGCCGCATGGAGGGCAGACAGGAAGGCCGCATGGAAGGCAGACAGGAAGGCCGCATGGAGGGCAGACAGGAAGGCCGCATCGAAGGACTCCGGCAAGGCGAACTCGCCATCCTCCGCCGCCTCCTCCAATCCCGCTTCGGTCCCCTCTCCGATGCCGTCGAACAGCGCCTCAACGCCGCCTCCGAAACAGACCTCATCACCATCGCCGACCGCGCGCTCACCGCCGCTTCCATCGACGATCTCTTCCCGCAATAATTTACCCCAACCCGTTCAAAACGCCCGTACTGTCCCCAAAAGCCTCCGCCTTCACCCCCATCCGCTGCAGCATCGACAAGTGCAAATTGCACAGCGGAGTCTTCTTCTCAAACCGGACCCGCCGCCCCGGCTTTAACAACCCCTTCGCCCGCCCCGCCACAATCGTCGGTAAATCCTCCGGATCATGCCGGTTCCCATCCTTCAACGTCGCCCCAAACAAAATCATCGAACTATCCAGCACCGACCGCGCCCCTTCCTTCAACCCGTGCAGCTTCCCCAAAAACCAGGCCATCTGCTCCATGTTCCAATTCACAATCTTCTCGTACTGCGCCCGCGTCTCCGGAATATCCCTGTGATGCGATAACCCGTGCCAGTTCCCCTTCACCCCCGGCAGAAACGAATAATCCTGCGAACTCTGCGCATCCCCAATCATAAACGTCGCAATTCGCGTCGTATCCGTCCAAAATGCCAGCACCAATATTTCCATCATCAGGCGCAAATGCTCTTTGTGCTCGCTGGGAATCCCCGGCCCCGGCCTCTCCATCGCCAGTTTCTCCTGGTTCACCCACCGCTTCTGCGGCTTCGACGCAATCTCCAGCCGCCGCTCAATCGAACGCACCGATTCGAAATACTCATCCAACCGCGCCTGATCGTCCTTGCTCCCCTTCGCCCGCAGCGACGCCGCCTGATCCCGCACCAGATCCAGAACGCTCCGGTCATCCCCCGAAACCCGCATCTTCCCGCTCCGGAACAACCGGTCAAACGCCACCTGCGGCACCGTCTCCTTCGGCACCGGAGTATTCGGGTCTGCCCACGACAGAAACGAACCCAGTGCCCGCGGAAATCCTCCGCCCGCTGTATCAATTCCCGTCCGTGGCGGATCCAGTCCCAACTCCAGCGACGCCAGCGGAGTCTCATGCCCGATATGCCGGGCCATCATCTGATCCACCGTCGTTCCGCCCGAATCCAGATCGCCGCCCGTCGTCCTCTCCACAAACCCGCCCGAAAGCCATGCCGGCACCTTCGGCCAATGTCCATTCCGCCCCACCGAATTCTTATTCCACAAATTCTCTAACAGCAGAATCTCGCTCTTCAAACTCGCGAACGGCTGCAGATGCGGCGTCAACTCGAAATCTTCCCCGTCCCCCGGCGGAGTCCAATGATCCGGCCGCACCCCATTCGGCATAAAGAAAAACGCCGCCCGCAACGGCGGTTCCGCCAGAGCTTCACTCGCCTTCACCGGCGCTCCCGCCGCAATCGACTCCAGCCACGGTACCGCCATCGCGGCGCCCACGCCACGCAGCAAAGTCCTACGAGTGATGGTCTTCGATATCGCCATAAATAAAGGTCAGCCCCTGCCCACAGCCTATCACTTTTCTCCCAACAACCGGCGAGGCGCTTTCTTCGGCCCCTGACTCGTTTGCAGGGCCTCTACGCCCCCCTGCGTATTCCGGAACGGCACACTCAACACCACTTCCCGAATCAACGCCCGCGCGCTGTAATTCTCCTTCTGCAGCGCCTCCCCAATCCGCTGAATCGTGCAATGATCCCGATCCTGCATCCCGCGGCCCAACGCATACCCCAACACCTTCCCCGTCAAATGCCGCACAAAATCGTCCTTCCGCTGTACCAGCAGAGCACGCAATTCCGCCGCGCCATTAAAGCGTTCCCCCGACGGCATCACCCCCGATGCATCCACCGCTTGCCCGTTCAACTCCGTATCCCGCCACCGTCCCATCCAATCGAAATTCTCCAGCCCAAACCCAATTGGGTCGATCAGGTTATGACACGTCGCGCACGTCGCATCCGCCCGGTGCCGCGCCAGAATCTGCCGCATCGTCAGCCCCTTGTCCGATTTCGCTGCCTTCTCCAGCGGTGGCACATCCGGAGGCGGAGCCGGCACCGGAGTCCCCAACAACGTATCCAGCACCCAAGCCCCCCGCAGCACCGGACTCGCCGCCTTATAGTGCGACGTCATCGCCAGCACCGATGCAAACCCCAGCACCCCCGCGCGCCGGTTGTCCGGCCACTGCACCTTCTGAAACGAATCCCCCGCCAATCCCTTGACCTTGTCCTCCACCTGGTAATACTTCGCCAGCCGCTCCGTGAGAAACGTATAATCCGCCGTCAATAATTCCATAAGTGAGCGATTGTCATTCACAATATGTTGAAACAGTAGCACCGGCTCCTGCCGCAGATCCGCCGCTACCTCCGGCGTATAGAAATGCTGCAACTCCGTCAGCAGCGGCACCGCCCGCCCGCCGATCTCCTGCGTCCCCAGCCACTGCCCGATAAACGCACTGGCAAACGCCCGCGACCGCGGATCATCCAACATCCGCTCCACCTGCGCCCGCAGCACATCCCCATCCTGTAACCGGTTCCGCGCGGCCAGCCCCAGCAACTCCTCATCCGGCATCGTCGACCACAAGAAATACGAAAGCCGCGAAGCAATATCGTAAGAATCCAGCGGCACAATCGCCGCATCCGCCGTCCGCTTTTCCACTCGGAATAGAAACCGCGGCGAAACCAGCACGCCCCGCAACGCCAGTTTCACCCGCTCTTCATACGGATCCCCCCGCTCGGCAGCCTGATCGTACAAACGCAAGAACCGTTCCACCTCCGCCGCTTGCACCGGACCACGGAACGCCCGCGGCAGAAACCGCGCCAGCAACTGCCGCGTCGCTTTCCGCCCATCCACTGGCGCTTCCCCAGCCTCCAACCCAAACAGCCGCTGATGCAACGCCCGCTTTTCCCCCGATGCCTCCGCCGGCGTCTGCTCCACAATAATCCGGTAAAAATGCACCGGCTCCGCCCCCATCACTGCTTCCACTTCATGCGCCCCGCGTTCCAGCGTCACCACCTGCCCGCGAGCCGTCGGCCCGCCATTCCGGTCCCGCCCGTAATTCATCTTCCCCACCACCGCCCCATCCACCTTTAACTGAATATCAAACGGAATTTCCCGAGGCCGCTCCACCGAAACCCGAATACTATATTTATCCTCTGCATATACGGCAAACTTCACCGACACGCCTTCCCCCGGCTGCAACATCCGCCCCGGCTTCCCATTCGCCAGCGGACCCGCCGGCGGCGGCGACACCTCCCCATCCGCGAACACACGGTTCAGCGGAGGAGTCACAATCACCCGGTCCAACACCTTCCCCGCCGCTTCCATATACCGCTCCAGCAACATCGGCGGAAGATACAGCGTTTCCCCATTCGTATCGAACCCCGCCCCCGCCGATTCATCCGCCGGAAATAAATCGGCCACCGTCAAGTCCACCCCAAATAAATCCCGTATCGTATTCTTATACTCCCGCCGGTTCAGCCGCCGCGGAGCCACCGCCCCCGCATGATCCCCCGCGCTGCACGCCGTATCCCGCAGCAGCGTATCCACCCACGCCGACACCCGCAGCCGCTCGTCTTCCGTCAGTTTCGATGCCATCGGCGGCATCGTCCGATTCTTCATCTGCGCCGCCACGCTCCGCCACATCGTCCGCTTCCCCTCGATATCTTTCACGCTCTGCGCCTTCAGAAAATCGATGCGGTTCTTCGGATTCGCCGGATTGTGGCATCCGCCGCAGTTCTGTTCCAGCACCGGCCGGATCGTCGTCGTAAACTCCAGCGCCGGATCGGCGCCAAACGCAGCAATGGCAAGCAAGGGAAGCAGC
>CALFYN010001133.1 GCA_937952345.1 uncultured Acidobacteriota bacterium | reverse complement strand
AATCCCCCAGCAGAGTTCTCCGCATTGGCAATCGCCAAATCGATTCGTTCGTTCTCCAGGATGAAAGAGAGATGTTCGGCGACCAGTTTCCGCCCCACGGAGGCGAAAATATCGCCGATAAAAAGAATGCGCATTGTCAAAAAGAAGGAGTGCTGGAGCGCCCCATCAAACCGTCCCCACCCCTGTCATTGACCCCTTCTGTTACGAGGGGGGAATCCTCCGGGCGCCTTCAGGCTTCTCTGTCGCGGCTTTCGCCACCGAGCTTGCTCACCGGCGCGTCAATCCTTGCGGAACGAGACGGACTCCATGACATTGGTATAGGATCAATTTTTAAGAGGCAGACACGTATCCAACAGAAACGCTCCAGACCGTAGCATAACACGCGCTGCAATACCGGACGCGCCAAACCCCTACCTCAGTAGCTCTGCGATCCCCGAAACCACACCCTCGCCCCATCGGGACTCCACCCTAGATCTACCCCCAACACCAATTCATCGCCCAGCTTGATCCGCGCGCCGACCCCCACCGACCCCCTCATCCCCGCCACGGTAATCCGACCCGGCTCAGGAAATACCCTAGCTGCGTCCGCAAAACCCACCAACTGCACGATCGACCAGATCCGCCACCGGTACTCGATGTTGAACGCCAGCGCATTCTCATCCCGGAACCGGTATTGCTTGTATCCCCGCAGATCGCCTCCTCCTCCCACCGTCGGTTGCAGGAAATACGGTACCTGCTGCCCGGCCCGTGCCGTCGTGAACACCGCCGCTGCCCGCAGCGCGATCGTATCCTGCCGCTCCGTTACGGAGAAGAACTGCCGCACATCCGTCTCGAACCGCTGGAACGAATACCGGTTTAACTCCCGATCGCTGTATTTCGTGAAGCGAAATTCATAGAAGCCGCCCTGCTTCGTATCCACCTTCTCGTCCCGGTAATCGGCGCGCACGAAGCCCCCGCCGTGCAGATAGTCCGCCTGCCGCTCCAGTGCTGGAACCTCCGCCGGCACAAACCGCTCCTCAATCGACGGCCAATTCCCGTCCTTCCCCGGCCCCGCGTTCACCGCCAGCCACCCCACCGATACCCCCGCTTCCAGCCACTTCTTCGGCCGCACACCGAAAATCCCCGTTCCGCCCGCATCCTCCATGCGATACGTCGTTCGCCGGTCCCGTCCGGATTTGTGCCCCAATCCCCAGAAATCCTCCTCCGGATAGTTGCGGTACCGGCCCAACACCTCGGCAAACAACAACCCGCCCGCCAGCCTGGGCAGCCCGATGGAGGCTTCCGCCAACTCGTACAACTTCCATGACCCCACCCCCTTGGCCCGCACATCCACCAGCCCCTTGGCCAGTCGTTGCTTCCGATACTCCACGCCCAAGGCCAGCCCCGAATCGTAGGGCAGCCCGCCCAGCACCGGACGGAAGCCATCCTGGGCTCGCAATCCGCCCGCCAACGCCAGAATCGCAAGTGTCCACCCAATCCTCATTCGCTACTTCTTCTCCGGGAAGAACACCAGATTTACTCCCTCCCGGCCCTGGCCCGCCGGCGTATCCGCACCCATCGGCAGCGCCCCCACAAAATTCGGCTTCAATCCGAACCGGTCGATCAAATACCGCCGCACATGCTGCGCCCGGTCCCGCGAGCGCAGGAATCGCTCCGTCTCCGAGCCCTCCATCGCGAAACCCTCCACCATCAGCAGCGTATTGGGAGCCAACCGCAAATAAGGAGCCATCGCCTCCCCAATCGCGGCAATCCCCTTTTCCGACAGCACCTCGCGCCCCTGCTCCATCCGGAAAAGATCCTCGGCCCCGATCCATTTCTCCTCACGGCCCCGCTTCGGCGCCACTTTTCCCTTCTTGTAATCATCGAGACTCACCGCGTCCAGATCGTAGAACCCGCGCTTGTTGAAGTAGCCCCGGAAAAACCAGTTCCGCTTCAGCGCCTCCATGTTCTCGGCCAGGTCCGACGTTGCCTCGCGCGTGTTGACCAGCGTATCCCGCACATCGGCCAGCATGCTCCGCTGCTCCGGCCCGCCTTCCGGCTTGATCTCCGCCAGAATCTCCTTCAACTGCGCCGTGGCCTGCTGCACATTCGCCGCCGTCTTCTCGAACGAATCCCCCAGCTTCCGCTTCTCCACGTCCGCCACAATCTTCCGGATGTCCCCCGTGGCTTGCGTCATGTCCCGCGTCGCCGCCTCCACATTCTTCATCGTCGTTTCGATCCGCGGATACAGCTTCTCATCGTTCAGCAGTTTCCCCGCCAGTCCGCGGCCATTTCGTATGTCGGTCACCACGCCGTTCACGCCGGTCGTGATCTTCTTCCCCGCCTCCAGGATCTCGTCGATGTCATTGCCCGTGTTCACAACCAGCTTTTGCGCCTGCTCCCCAACGTTGCCCACCACGTCGATCGTCTTGATGATCCGCGCCTGCACGTCGTCCACCGCCCCATCGATCTTCTTGATCATGTCCACCGACTGCTGGATCACCGCCCCGATCTCCAACGGTTCCCGGCTCGGCAGTGTCGCCCCGTTGGCAATCGCCGGAGCCGCTTCCGTCCCCGAATCCACCTGCAGCACCTTGCTCCCCACCAGTCCTTCCACCTGAATCGATGCCACCGAATCCGTGCGCAATACCGGCCGGAAGCTCGACACTACGCGGAATCGCACCACAAACTTCTTCCCCGGGCCCGCCGGAACCTGAATCGACAAAACCTCCCCCGCATCCATTCCGCTCACCATCACCTTCGAGCCGGCCTTCAATCCGCTCAGATTGGCGAACTCCGTCTGCAACTCCAGGCTCTCGGTAAATAGCAGCCTCCGGTCGCCGATCCAGAACAGGCCCAGGGCAAAGAGGAAAAATCCTCCCACCACGAACAAACCTACCGCCACTGTCCGGCTTGCACTCATGACCTATATTGCTCCTTGCGATTTCATGAACTCCCGCACTAGTTCGTGCTCACTCGCTTCCAGTTCGCTCGCCGTGCCCCGCGCCAGAATTCGTCCCTGGTGCAGCATGAGAAGGTCATCGCCGATGCGCCGCGCGCTGGGAATGTTGTGCGTCACAATCACCATCGTCGTCCCTTCGCTCTCCTTCAAATCCAGCAACAATTCGTCAATCTCACCCGCCGTCACCGGGTCCAGCCCGCTCGATGGCTCATCGGCCAGCAGGATCCGCGGACCCAGTGCCAGCGCCCGCGCCAGCCCCACGCGCTTGCGCATGCCGCCCGATATCTCCGATGGCATCTTCCGCTCGATCCCCGCCAGTCCCACGCGCTGCAATTTTTCCGCCACCTGTTCCCGAATCTCGCCCTCCCGCAGAGACGTATGCCGTCGCAACGGAAAGGCCACATTCTCGCCCACCGAAATCGAATCGAAAAGCGCCGAATATTGAAATAGAAAACCGATCTTTTTCCGCACCCGCGACAGCCCCGCGGCCGCCAGTTCCGTGATTTCTTCCCCCTCCACGAAGATCCGCCCCGCGTCGGGACGGATCAAACCCACCAAGTGCTTGATCAATACACTCTTGCCCGTGCCGCTTCTCCCCAGCACGCAAAGCGCATGCCCGCGCGCCAGTTCGAAGCTCACCCGGTCCAGCACGGTCAATGCTCCGAATGCCTTGCTCACTCCGTCAAACCGGATCGCCGCTTCCATGTCCTTACCTCTGGCTGCCCGGAAACAGGAAGAAGATCGCCTTCACCAGCACCACATTGCACACAATCAGCAGAATCGAAGAGAACACCACGCTGCGTGTCGATGCCTGGCCCACCCCCGCCGTGCCGCCCGACGCCGTATATCCCAGATACGACGACACCGACCCGATCAAATATCCGAACACGCACGTCTTCAGCGTCGCCGGTACATAATCCGTAAAATTCACCAATGACCACGCCCGGTCCCAATACAACGGAAACGACATCCCGCTGATCGCCGTCTCCGCCAGGAACCCCCCTGCGATCCCGGTGAAATTCATAATCGTCGTGAGAATCGGCAGCACCAGAATGCAGGCGAAAACCCGCGTTACCACCAGGTATTTGAACGAATCCACCGCCAGGCTCTCCAGCGCGTCAATCTGCTCGCTCACGCGCATCGCCCCCAACTCAGCTCCAATCCCCGCCCCCACTCTGCCTGCGAACAGCAAACCCGTTACCAACGGGCCCGTCTCCTTGAACAACGCCAGAGCCAATCCGGCGGGAATCAAAGCCTCCGCCCCGAACCGCTCCAGCGAGGCCCGCGTGTGCATCGACATCACCGCACCCACGGCAAAGCCCGCTGCCGCAATCAACGGCAGCGAGCGCCACCCCAACTCAAATACCTGCCGCGCGGTTTCCGCCAGTTCCAGCGGAGCGCGAAAAGCGTCCCGGATGACCCGGAGCGCAAAGAGAGCTACCTCTCCGGCCCAAAGAAAGGGCGCTGCGGTTTGTGATCGCATCAATCGTTTCAATCTCTCGTATTTCGCAACCCTGGGTCAATCGGAAGCTTTATTTCGATCCTTGTTCCACCATGTGCTCCTCGGCTGCCGGCAAACTATGCGGCTCACCCTTCTGTGGCCGCCTCAGTCCCGCAATCAGAAACACCAGGATCGTCCCGCCCGCCAGCAGCACACCACCCAGGATCGGCGGCAACGTGATCGTCCAGTTCGATTGCTCCGTGCCGGCATGCAGCGGACCCACTTGCAGAAGCTGCCGCTCCGCCGTTGTCAATGTCACGCCCTGATACGTCAGTACCGCCGTTCCGGCGACGATCAGCACGATTCCAAGAAACAGGCTCAGAATGGTCTTCATCGCTGCCTCCTAGTCAATTTTTCCGGGCGCGCGCTCAGGCCCCGATTGCCGTCACTGTGCGGTCGCGCAAGTCCCGGCAATTATCCATGAGTTCCTTCCCCGTATCGATCATCCGCTCCCCGGCATCCTCCGCCTTGCGGCGCAGCTTCCGCCGTGTGCGTACCCCCGAATCCGGCGCCAGCAACAATGCCGTCGCCGCACCCACAATTGTCCCCACGAAAAACCCACCCAGCATGTTTGTGTACTTGTTCTCGCACATTTCCTGATCCTCCTTATGAGTTTGCGTTAGCGTAACAGACACTCCGGGCTGACCCTTCCGGCCATCCCTGGACATTTCTGCATGTAAAAGATGAGGCGGCGTCGCTTGGGACGCGCCCTGTGGGAAACCGCCCGGTTTCCACAATCGAGTGGCGTGTTGAGGTGCCTCAATTTAGGCACCCTCTTTACTACTATATCAGTCCATCCACCACCCAAACCAAAAAAAAACCACTCCCGTTGCTATCCTGAAATGACGATGTCAGTTGTCCGATTAACCGCGCACGCCAAGGCCGCCGGTTGAGCGTCGAAATTGAGTCCAAAGGTTTTGGACCACGTTCTGCGCCACCTGCCCAATACGGCCGACCCTAACGTGCTGGTAGGCTTCGATACGTCCGATGATGCGGGCGTCTACCGGCTGAGCCCGGAGTGTGCCCTCGTCCAGACCGTCGACTTCTTCACCCCCATCGTCGACGATCCGTTCACCTTCGGCGCCATCGCCGCCGCCAACGCCCTCAGCGACGTCTACGCCATGGGTGGCCGTCCCATCACCGCGCTCTCCATCCTCGCCTACCCCGGCAAAGGCGACCTCGCCGTCCTCCGCCAGATCCTCGAAGGCGGAGCCTCCAAAATGATCGAAGCCGCCTGCCCCGTCGTCGGCGGCCACAGCGTCAACGACGAAGACATCAAGTTTGGTTATTCCGTCACCGGCACGGTCCACCCCGATCGCGTCTGGACCAACGCCGGCGCTCGCCCCAACGACGTCCTCCTGTTCACCAAACAAATCGGAACCGGCGTCATCAGCACCGCCCTCAAGCGCGGCCTCGCCGCTCCTGAGCACGTCGATGCCTCCATCGCCTCCATGCTCACCCTCAACCGCGCCGCCGCCGAAGCGCTCGCCGGTCTCACCGTCCACGCCTGCACCGACATCACCGGCTTCGGCCTCCTTGGCCATGCCCGCGAGATGGCTCTCGCCTCCAACATCACGCTCGAAATCGACTCCGCTCGTGTCCCACTCCTCCCCGGAGCCCTCCACTATGCCCAACAAGGCGCAATCCCGGGCGGCCTCAACAACAATCGCGAGTTCGCCTCCTCCTGCGTCGCCACCTCCGAAGCCATCGATCCTGCCCTCCTCCAACTCCTCTACGATCCCCAAACATCCGGCGGCCTTCTTGTTTCGCTCCCTGAACCCGCCGCAGCCCTCATGTGCGAGCGCTTCCCCGCCGCCATCCCCGTCGGACGCGTCACCGAACGCCAGGAAAAACCCATTCACATCCTATGAACAACCCCATCATCGTAGCCCTCGACGTCCCCACCCCTGACGAAGCCCGCGCCCTCGTCCGCACCATCGGGGACGCCGCCGGATTCTACAAAGTCGGCATGGAACTCTACGCCGCCGCCGGCATCGCCTTCGTCCACGAACTCCTCGACGCCGGCCACAAAGTCTTCCTCGATCTCAAGTTTTACGACATCCCCGAAACCGTGAAGCGAGCCACCGCCCAGGTCGCCCGCCTCGGCGTCCACCTGCTCACCGTACACGGCAGCAACGCCGTCATGCGCGCCGCTGTCGAAGGCCGCGCCGATGCATCGCTCCGCCTCCTCGGCGTCACCGTCCTCACCAGCTTCGATCAATCCGATCTCGCCGACCTCGGCTATCCCTGTCCCGTCGAAGACCTCGTCGCACTCCGCGTCCGCAAAGCCAAGGAAGCCGCCATCGATGGCATCGTTTGCTCTCCGCTCGAAGCCGCCAGCGTGCGCGCCATCCTCGGCCCCGATGCCATCATCGTCACCCCCGGAGTGCGCAGCGCCGGGACCGGGAAGGGCGATCAGAAGCGCGTCGCCACTCCCGCCGAAGCCATCGCCGCCGGAGCCACTTACCTCGTCATCGGCCGCCAGATCACCCGCGCCGCGGACCCGCGCGCCGAAGCCCGCCGCATCCTCGCTGAACTCAGCGCTGTTTAGTCCCCGGCTGCCCGCATCTCCGCGCTCTGGCTGAACCACGAGGCAAACGGCAACCCCACCGCCGCCACAATCGTCGCTCGCCCGCTCAACGAACTCGGCCGCAACATCAACCCTCGGAAGTTTGCGAACGCATCTCCCGCCGGGAACTGCTCCCGGATCGCCGCCGACACTGTCCCCCAGGCCTCCGTCAGCGCGCCGTCTATCACCACCACATCCGCATTCAACAACCACACTGCGTTGGCAATCCCCAAACCCAGATACCGGCTCGTGGCCCGCAACGCGGCAATCGCCTTCGCGTCTCCGCTCGCCGCCAGATGGCACACCCGCTTCACCTGCGCCGCGCTGTCGCCCGGTGTGCTGCGGCTCCGCCCGCCCATCAGCCGCGCATACCGCTCGCTCGTCGCGAAATTCGACGCCAGTTTCTCCAAACACCCCGGGCTGTCGTGCGGACCCTCCCCCACTCCGTCCGCCAGAATCATCTGCCCCATTTCCCCCGCCGCCATGTTCGGCCCGCGATACAATCGCCCGTCCAGCACAATCCCCATGCCCACGCCCTCACCCACTTTCACAAAGAGCAACGTATGGCTCGATTGCACCTCCGCGCTGCCATGCTCGTACTCGGCCAGCGCCGCCGCCCGCACGTCATTCTCCACCTTCACCGGCAACGATGTCTTGGCCTCCAGCATCTCGCGCACCGGAATCCCCACCCAATGCGCATCGTTCCCTAACTCCACCACACCCGTGTCGCTGTTCACCAGCCCTCGCGCCGTCACTCCGATGCCGACGAACGTCGCCCCCCGGTATCGCGGCCGAATCCGCTGCACTTCCCGCGCCACGGCCCCAATGGTCTCCTCTGGAGTCTCCGGCGTGCGAAAACAGTTCGTCTCCAGCAACTGCCCCGACAGCGTCCCCACCGCGATGTGCGTTTCCCAATTCAGGATGTCCACCCCAATCGAAAGAAACCGCCGGTTATCCAACCGCAACCGGATCGCCGGCCGCCCGCCCGTCGAATTCTCCGCCCCCTCCTCCACCACAATCCCGCGATCCATCAAACCCGCCGTAATCCGTGAAATCGTTCCTTCCGTCAATCCCGTCGCCCGCGCGATCTCCGCCCGCGACAACGGCTGCCGCTGCCGCAGCAGTTGTAAAATAGCGGCGTTATTCGTGCTCCGCACCTGTCCGGGCCGGAGGATACGCTTTCTCGGTCGCGGGCTGTACATGGCCGGGCTTATACTTTCTTTATGACGACAACTAAGTGTAGGCGGAACCCGGCGCTCCCGTCAATCCTCCTACTGGCGCTCGCCCCTTTGCACGCGCAAACCGTTTCCGGACCCCTCGTCGTCAGCGAGCAATGGCCCCAATCCACCGATCTCGCCACCTGGACCCACGACGTCATGCGCCTCGAAGGCCTCGAAAAAGCCTCCGAAACAGCCCAGGGTAAAGCCTTCTTCCGGTGGCTTCGCCTCTTCTCCCGCATGGCCACCGGAGGCATGATCAACGCCTTCGAAGGCGAAGAAGGCAAGGAACGCTACGTCACCGACGCCCACAAGAACCTGTTCGTCTATGGCTGGGGCTTTTGCGATACCACCAGCCGCATCGCCGAGGCCGCCTGGAGCGAATACAAGAAAGACCGCGACACGGCCGAGCGCGTCTGTGTCATGCACGACAACGGCGGTTACCACACCATGTACCGCCTTCGCCTCGACGGCCGCTGGGGAGCCTTCGATCCGCGCTACGGTTACTACCTCATCGAACGCGACGCCCCCGACGCCCCCATCCTCGACTGGAAACAAG
>CALFYN010001132.1 GCA_937952345.1 uncultured Acidobacteriota bacterium | reverse complement strand
GGTGACACTCATCCACAATCACCAGATCGAAAAAATCGGGCGAGAACTGCTTGTAGATGTTTTGTTCTTCTTCGGTGCCAGTCACCGCCTGGTAAAGGCAGAGATAAATTTCGTAGGCCTTGTCCACCGTGCGGTTCGTGATCTTCGTCATCGCCGGACCGAACGGTTTGAAATCGTTCGTTTTGGTTTGGTCCGCCAGGATGTTGCGATCCACCAGGAAAAGAATGCGTTTCTTCGCTCCAGATTTCCACAGACGCCAGATGATCTGGAACGCGGTATACGTCTTCCCGGTGCCGGTGGCCATCACGAGCAGGACGCGATTCTCCCCGCGCGCGATGGCTTCGACCGTGCGGTTAATGGCAATGAGCTGGTAGTAGCGCGGCGACTTGCCGGAGCCATCGTCATAATAATCCTGGGCCGCGACCGCTTCCTGGGACGGAGTCAGCCCCTTGGAGGCGCGCAGACGCGCCCAGAGTTCCTCGGGCCTCGGGAACTGATCGAGCGGAATTCCCCGCGTCACCGTTCCGGACTTGGCCGTGCGATCGTGCTCCAGAAAAGCATCGCCGTTCGAGCTGTAGGCAAACGGAAGGTCGAGGATTTCCGCGTACTCGAGCGCCTGCTGCATGCCATCCCCCGCCGTGTGGTTGTTGTCCTTCGCCTCGATCACCGCGATGGGCAGGTTCGGCTTGTAATAGAGAATGTAGTCCGCCTTTTTCGGCTCGCCGCGTTTGACGGTCTTCCCTCGCACCATCACTCGCCCCTTGGTGAAATAGGTCTCCTCCCGAATCTGGGTCATGAGATCCCACTTGGCCCCTTCCACCAGTGCGGGCGTGATGAACTTGGAGCGGATATCCGCCTCGGTTAAGGCTTTCTTGTCCATCCGAAGCCGAGCCCGGCGGCATTTCCCCGCGATAACAGCACCTTAGCCATTGAAATCAATCGGATTCTAGCGGCCAGCCCATCGAGGGCAACCATATTTGCCGAAGTGCCGGGTAGGAACAGGGGATTAACCCTGCCCCTCCCTCCGAACCGGACTGGCGAATTT
>CALFYN010001131.1 GCA_937952345.1 uncultured Acidobacteriota bacterium | reverse complement strand
CCCCGTTTTGGCGCACTCCACCAGATACTTGCCCCGCCGCAACACATGCGTGAAAATGCGTTGCGCCACCTCATTGTCTTCCACCAGCAGAATCCGCGCCGCGGTCTCTCCCGTCTCTCCCACCACCGGATGCACCGGCGCCGACTCACTCAATTGGAAGGGGATCTCCACAAAGAACGTCGACCCTTGCCCGATCGTGCTCTCCGCCCAAATCCGTCCCCGCATCAACTTCGTCAGCGTCTCCACCAGCGCCAGCCCCAACCCCAACCCCGAATACGTCCGCGATAGCCCTGTCTCCAACTGCCGGAACGAATCGAAGATGTGCGCCAGTTGCTCCGCCGCAATCCCAATCCCCGTATCCCGCACGGCAAACCGCAGACGCACCTGGCCATCCCCGCTCTGCACCATGGACGTATGCACCGACACGTCCCCCTGCGGCGTGAACTTGATCCCGTTCGAGATCAAGTGCGATAGAACCTGCCGCACGCGCAACGCGTCCCCAATCACAATGTCCGGCAACCCCGAATCCATCGTTCCGTGCAACCGCAAACCCTTCGACTCCGATTTGAAGTGGTGCTCCGCCAGCGCCGCCTGTACGACTTCGCTGACATGAAACTCCGCCTCCTCCAGCCGCACCTTCCCCGAACTCAGTGCCGAATACTCCAGCGTCGCGTTCAGTACTTCAAACAACGTCTCCGCGCACGACCGCGCCGCCGCTACATACTCCCGCTGCTCGTCATCCAGTTTCGTCTCCAGCAGCAGGTCCGTCATCCCCATAATCCCGCTCAACGGCGTCCGAATCTCGTGATTCAACACCGCCAGAAAACGAACCTTCAGATTCGTCAATTCTTCCAGTTGCCCGTGGTGGCCGTCGCCGTTTCCACTCACCGCGATTCCGTTGCGCGCCTGCGCGCGGTTAGCGCCAGCTCCAGCTACAGCGTCCGGAGTCATGCCTACACTGTTCGGGTCCGGTGCCGGGGCTCGCAGTGCATTGACCAATTGGCTCACCCCCCCTACATCGGCAATTTTACCGGCGAAGTTTAGCCAAACCCTCCAAAGTGGTTGATTTGAAGATGACTTACAAACGTAACCGAGCCAATCCCCTGAGCCGCTTCAGTGCTTCCCCTGAGTCAATCGACCCCTCCGCCAGTTCCATACCCCCTCGCCATCCCCCTGCCTTCCCCCCCACTACGAGGGCAGCCGCCGCATTCACCAGCACAATGTCCCGCTTTGCCCCTCCGCCCCCGCTCAGCACCTCCATGGCGATCTCCGCGTTCCGTTTCCGGTCCCCGCCCCGCAGATCCTCCACCCTCGCCACCGCTACACCAAAATCTTCCGGGCGCACTTCTTCCCGCACTACTTCTGTTCCCCTCACCGCGAACACCACCGTCGAACCCGTCGTCGTAATCTCATCCAGCCCGTCCGACCCATGCACCACCATCGCCCGATCCACCCCCAATCCCGCCAGCGCCTGCGCCATCAACTCCGCCGCCTGCACCGAAGGCGCTCCGATCAACTGCGCCGTCGCCCCCGCCGGATTCGTCAGCGGCCCCAGCAGATTGAACGCCGTCCGCATCTTCAACTCCGCCCGTGCCGGCTGCGCATGCTTCATCGCCGGATGAATCGCCGGCGCAAACAAAAAACCGATCCCCACATCCCGAATCGCCGCCGCGGCCCGCTCCGGAGTCATGGCGATATCCACGCCTAATTCTTCCAGCACATCCGCACTCCCGCACTGGCTCGACAAAGACCGATTTCCGTGCTTTGCCACCCTCACCCCAGCCCCCGCCACCACAAACGCCGTTACCGTCGAAACGTTGAACGTCCCGCCTCCATCCCCGCCCGTCCCGCACGTGTCGAGCAGCGTCTCCCCCGGCAGCCCCACATCCACCCGGTTCGACTTCTCCCGCATCGCCCGCGCGAAACCCAGAATCTCCCCGCTGGTCTCGCCTTTCATTCGCAGCGCAACCAGAAACGCCGCAATCTGCGCCGTCGTCGCTTTCCCTTCCAAAATCGCCAGCATGGCGTCGAAAGCCTCTTCCGGACTCAGATTTTCGCGATTCGCAACTCGGTGCAGGTAGGGGACAAGCGGCATGTTATAGTGAATGTTTCGACCTTCGAAATACTAACACAGGCTCAAACTCGATGAAAATTCATGAATATCAGGCCAAGGCCCTCTTGGCACAGTACGGAGTCCCTGTGCCGAAAGGCAAGGTCGCCTTCACCGTCGAAGAAGCGGTGGCCGCGGCCAAGGAACTCGGCGGAAGCGTCGTCGTCAAAGCCCAGATCCACGCCGGCGGGCGCGGCAAGGGCGGCGGCGTCAAAGTGGCCAAGGATCTGGCCGAAGCCGAGAAGTACGCCAACCAGATCCTCGGCATGACCCTTGTCACCCACCAGACCGGCCCCGAAGGCCGCGTCGTCAAGCGCCTGCTCATCGAAGAGACGCTCCCCATCGACCGCGAACTCTATCTCGGCATCGTCCTTGACCGCACCACCGGCCGCTGCGTCTTCATGGCCTCCGCCGCCGGCGGCATGGACATCGAGGAAGTCGCCGCCCACACCCCCGAAAAAATCCTCAAGGAACAGATCCTCCCCGGCCAGGGACTCGCCGCTTTCCAGGCCCGCAAACTCGCCTTCGGCATGGGCCTCCCCGCCGCCTCCGTCAACGGAGCCGTCGCCGCCATGCAGGCCCTCGTCAAGGCCTACAACGAACTCGACGCCAACCTCGCCGAAATCAATCCGTTCATCCTCACTAAGGACGGCAAAACCCTCGCCCTCGACGCCAAAATTACCCTCGACGACAACGCCCTCTATCGCCACAAGCCGCTCATGGAACTGCGCGACCTCAACGAAGAGGATCCCCTCGAAGTCGAAGCCTCCAAGTTCAGCCTCAACTACATCAAGCTCGACGGCAACATCGCCTGCA
>CALFYN010001130.1 GCA_937952345.1 uncultured Acidobacteriota bacterium | reverse complement strand
ATCGAAACGCATTTCCCAAAGATGTTTCCAGCGCTGCTGTATCCTGGGGTTATCGGGGAGCATTTCCCTGATGATCACGCCAATGGAGTAGAGATCGCTTCCACATTGAGCTTGACCCTGCTCGACTGCCGGTGCCTGATAGATGCTGCGATGTGTGGAAAAAGATAGGGATCCAACAGGACTTCCGATGGCCGATCCGAAATCGATCATGACGGCCTGTTGGTGCTCTGTGCCCCATTCGCGCAGGACGATGTTCTCAGGCTTCAAGTCCAGATGCAATACGCCCACCCGGTGCGTCGTATCAAGCGCAGCGAGCAATTGCTGAGCGACGAAACGAACCTCATTCTCCTTAAGACGACCTCGATTTTGCAGCAATTCACGGAGAGTGAGCCCCTCGACGAGCCTTCTCACCAGAAACCATCCACCGCCCTCGAGTTCGCCTGCATCGAGTATTCCGACGACACCGGGGTGATCGATCCGAGCGAGGGCTTGAATCTCCTTTTGCGCCGTTTCTTTGCGAAAGAGTCCGAGTTCGAGCACCTTTATGGCAACGGGGCGATTGCCGAGGCGCAGATCCTGTGCGCGATATACAGTTGAGAATCCACCGCGTCCCAACACAGGGCCGAGCAGATAGCGGCCGTGCAGGCACTCCCCTTGCAAGGAAGAAGACATGCCCCAGATCGGCTCGGATAAGAAGTTATTTTTCTCCTCGACCAACCGCAACAGACGTAACACTTCCTTGTACAATTCGGGGTCACTACCGGAAGCTGCAAAGAGGAAGCTTTCACGCCCTGCGGGGGGCACAGCCAAGGCATCGGCCAGCAACTGCTTCACCCGTTCGATGTTCACGTCTACGCGCCCTTCAATTCACCGAGCATCCAAGCTCTAGCCCAATCCCATTCTCTGCGCACGGTGGACTTAGCCATCTTGAGGACCGCGGCAGTTTCTTCATCGGAGAGGCCGCCATAGAATCGCAGCAGGACTACCGCATAAGCCCTCTCATCGCGCGCCTGGAGGCGGTCCATCAACTGGTCAATCAACAGGGCGTTTTCCATTGCTGCGGGACGGATACTCGACATTTCCGCAAGTGGCTCCTGCGGACATCTCTTCTTCGCTCCTTTGCCGCGGGCATGGCTGACGAGTAATCGACGCATTTGTCCGACAGCGAGCAAGAAAAAGTGCTCCGTGTCCTTGACTCGGTCTGGATCGAGTCCGAGGACACGGACGATCGCCTCATGGACCAAGGCGGTTGGCTGCAGAGTATGCCCTTTGCGTTCGTGAGCCATCATCAAACGGGCAATCCGTCGGAGTTCGGAATACACCCCAGCTACACAAACCGCCGGCATCCTGTTGCGGTTTCGTTCATCTTACCAATGGTTTAGTCATCGTACCGCAAACAATACACAGTTCGGGTGTGTGATATCCAGTAAAATGCGCTCAACCTCGGTTGTTTATCTCAGGGTGTTCTATCAAAGAACGTGGAACAGCAACGAGATCTACCGTTTCTTGCGCGGGGGGCCCTGATTGCGGAAGCGCTCGACCATGGCTTCCACTTCCTTGCGGTCGACGAAGCCGTCTGAGTTGGCATCCATCATGGGGAAGCGCTGCTGCATGGGTGGCGGCAATTCTTCCTTCGCCAGTTTGCCGTCCTGATTGCGGTCGAAGGTGTCGAATTCGGTGAGCAAGCGCATGGGGCCGCCGCCGGGCGGGGCGCCGCCAGCCGCACCAGGACGACCGGATTGGCGGGCTCCTCCGTCACGATCCGCTTCCCAGTGCAGCAGGTATTCCTGTGTTAGCGGAATGCACCATTCATCCGTGCAGGCGTAGTAGCGGAAAGAAACGCGAACGGGTTCGGTGGATGCGCCGCGATCGACATCGAGGAGAAACTCGCGGGGATCGGCATCGGCGGGCTGCTCGACTTTCGGCCCGCGGCCTTCGGCGGGCGTGATGGTGACGCCTTCAGTGGGGAATAGCTTGAAGGAAACCGGGGCGGCTTCGTTGTTCCAGTGGACTCCGTAGATGGGATCGAGATAGAAGCCGAGGTAGAGCTTGCCTTTGCCTTGGCGAATGAGCGGAGGCTCGGCCTCGGCGCGGAGTTTCACATAGAAAGGATTTTTCGTTTTGGCCAGTTGCGGCTCGATGCGCAGACTGCGATAGCGCTCTTCCAGCCGGATGCGGGGCACAACGCCGGTGGGGGCGTGCTTGGGGGGCGCCGCGGTCTTCATGTTCAGTTCGGAGACGAGGGTTACCTTGGCTACTTTGCCGACATGCTCTTCGAGATCTTTGCGGAGTGCGTCCGGATCGCTCCAGGCGCGGCGGGCAACGATCTTGCCTTCGGGGTTGATAAGGAATTCGGAATTCGGCGCATCGGCAAGAAGGTGCTTGAGCGTGTTCTCCATGGTGTCGCAGATCCAAGGAATTTCCGAGCCGAGCGTGCGTTTCGCCTCCTTAATATGGAGCACACGTTCCTGGAGCGTAACCGGACCGATGTAGCCGTGCAGATCGGGATGCGCGAGCGCTTTGTAGAGATAGTAGAACTGCACTCCCTTGGGGGAGTAATCCTTGTAGATGGTCTCCAAACTGGGAACCTTATTGCGGAAAGGCGGTCAAGTGAGACAGCCGCTGACGAGCACCGTCCAGCGGCCCTTGAGGGAGGAGGTTTGGAAGGGCTTGCCTTCGGCATCGTGGATGGCCGCGGCGGGGAACGGTGCACCGACAGCCGGGGCTGCCAGTTCGAACTGGCGCACCACGTTATCAGCGGCGGAGCCAGGTCCTGGGCGTTGCGCCAGCAGCAGCGGCGTTGCGGCGATCAGCAACCATGCGGTGCGCATCAGGGCCCTCCCTATTAACGGCCTGCGTAGTTCTTTTCGTAGTAGCTTTGATACTCACCGCTTTTGACGCGGCGAACCCAGTCACTGTTGACACGATACCACTGAATTGTGGAGGCGAGCCCTTCATGGAAGGGCATTTCCGGTTTCCAGCCGGTTTCGCGTTCGAGCTTTTCGCTGGTCAGCGCGTAGCGGCGGTCATGGCCGGGACGGTCGGTGACGGTCTTCATGAGGCTTTCCGGTTTGCCGGTGGCGGCGAGAATGCGGCGGACCACCTCTACGTTTTCGAGAGCGAGGCTGCCGCCGACGTTATAGACTTCACCGGGGCGGCCTTTGTCGAGAACCGCGAGGACAGCGCGGCAATGATCATCGACGTAAAGCCAATCCCGAACCTGCTTGCCGTCGCCGTAGATGGGCAGATGCTTGTCTTCCAGCGCATTGCTGATCATGAGCGGAATCAGCTTTTCGGGGAATTGATACGGCCCGTAGTTATTGGAGGCGCGGGTGACGGTGACGGGCAATTTGTAAGTGGTGTGGTAGCTGAGGGCGAGCAGGTCGGAGCCGGCCTTGGACGCGGAATAGGGACTGGATGGCTTGAGCGGATAGGTTTCGTCGGCGTCGTGCGGTTCGTCGATGCTGCCGTACACCTCGTCGGTGGAAACGTGCTGGAATCGGGCGACACCGTGCACGCGGGCGGCTTCCAGCAGGCAGAAGGTGCCGTAGAAGTTGGTGCGCACAACGGGATCGGGAGAGAGAATGCTGCGGTCGACGTGGCTTTCGGCGGCGAAGTGCACGACGGCGTCGGGCTTCTCCTGGGCGAACAAATCCATGACGAAGGGGCCGTCGGCGATGTCGCCTTTGACGAAACGGTAGTGCGGCGAATCTGCGACGGAAGCGAGGTTTTCCAGATTACCCGCGTAGGTGAGCTTGTCGAGGTTCACCACGCGCGTGCCGGGGCGCGTGGCAAGGACGAGTCGAACGAAGGCGGAGCCGATGAAGCCTGCGCCTCCGGTGACGAGCAGTTTCATTCGTCGTCTTCCTCTTCCAGCGGACCACCGGTGCGGCGCGATTCGGTTTCGGCGACGAGGTTGGTGGCGCGGCGAAGCGAATCGAAGGTTCCGGCGTCGGTCCACCAGCCTTCGAGGAAGGAATAGGTGAGGGTGCCTTCGCGGATATAGGCGTTGTTGACGTCGGTGATTTCGAGTTCGCCGCGGCCGGAGGGGACCAGCTTCTTGATTTTTTCGAAGACCGAGCCGTCGTACATGTAGATGCCGGTGACGGCACAGTTGGACTTCGGCTGCTTGGGTTTTTCCTCGATGCCGACGATACGGTCGCCCTTCATTTCGGCGACGCCAAAGCGGGAGGCGTCGGGGACTTCCTTGAGGAGGATTTTGGCGCCGGCGGGTTGCGCGCGGAAGTCGTCGGCGGCCTGGCGGATATTGCCCTCGATGATGTTGTCGCCGAGGACGACGCAGATTTTCTGGCCGTCGGCGAAGTGTTCGGCGAGGTCGAGCGCGTCGGCGATGC
>CALFYN010001129.1 GCA_937952345.1 uncultured Acidobacteriota bacterium | reverse complement strand
CATGATCGGCAAGTGGGTCATGGATCTGCCGCCCACCCTCGATACCAACTCGCTGCCTGTCTCGCTCGGCATCTTCCACCGCGAGCCCGGCACGAACCGTTTCGGCTTCTACTACCTGCTCACGCGTGTCTCCGCCAAGTTGCCTACGAACCCGCTGCTCTCCCCGTTGCTCGACCGGCAGTTGCCTCGGGGCATTGGCATGACGTTCGATGAAACGATGGAAGGCTGGTATTTCCCGGGGCAGTTCACGCCCTCGCCCGGCCGCGCCGGCGATCTCGCCATCGCCGATCGTATTCCCGCTGTGGGCGCACCCGAAGTCAGCTTCACCGTGCGCATGATCGCTGCCGACATCAACGACTTCATCGAAGGCGCGGAACACGAAGCGCGCATGGAAGGCAGCATCCGTTTCAGCCACTTCGCGGGCATCGCCAACGCCACTTTCCCCGTGGACCGGCAGCGCAGCTACTTCAACTACCTCCGCGTCAATCCGGATACGCGCGAAGCCGAGATGCGCTATCACCTCGAGTTCACTTCCAACGAGGGCAAGCGCTATCTGCTGGAAGGCCGCAAGTATATGCAGAAGGATGAAGCGATCGGGGCACGTGGCCCACAGGAAGTGCTCGACGACTACACCACGCTCTACTCGCACGTCTACGAACTCACCGTTGCGGGGCGCACGGAACTTGGCACTGCGTATCTGAAGTTCCGGACCTTCGAAGATCTGCGCGCCGTCGGCAACCTCACCGGCTTCGTCGCCGGCTTCCGCGTCACGGGAACGAACGACCTCGGCATGCAGACCATGGCCCGTCTCCGCTTCCTTGCCTTCACGGCCCAATTCGTCCAGCACGAATACGACCCCCTAGCCCTTCCCGCCGGCGCCGGCGGCTGAGGAAGCAGGTTACGGCAAAACAGGGTTATCGCGAGCGAAATTGAGTATGTGATTGCCGGGGTGCATCGGCGTTGCCTGGCCCGTGTCCGCGCGGAAAAGCGCCCGAGGTGTTCAAGGGACAGGGAGAGGCGGTCCGAACGTGGATATGCCATATTCAGAGAATGTGCGATCAGAATCACTTTGAGGAAGACCTGCGGCAATACGAGGCTCGCGGTCTGGTAACGCGGAAGGAATTCGGCGTCGCGTTGGGGGCTGGGATGGCGATGATGTTGCCTCAGGTTGCCAATGCGGTGGCTGTGACGGAATCGGAAGTCACGGTGACGACGCCCGATGGGACGGCGGACTGCTACTTCGTGCATCCGGCGAGCGGAACGGCTCCTGGGGTGCTGGTGTGGCCGGACATTTTCGGGCTGCGGCCGGCGTTCCGGCAGATGGGGAAGCGGCTTGCGGAATCGGGATATTCGGTGCTGGTGGTGAATCCGTTTTACCGGATGAAGAAGGCTCCGACGGCGGAGGCGGGCGGGGCGACACCGATTCAACAGGTGATGCCGCTGGCGCAGGCGTTGAATGAGACGACGCACATGACGGATGCGAAGGCGTTCATCGGGTGGCTGGACAAGCAGGCTCCGGTGGCGAAGAACCGGAAGATGGGGACGCAGGGCTATTGCATGGGCGGGCCGATGGCGTTTCGCACGGCGGCGGCGATGCCGGGTCGTGTGGGCGCGGTGGCGTCGTTTCATGGCGGTGGGTTGGTGCGCGATGCGGAGAATAGCCCGCATTTGCAGGCTTCGAAGACGAAGGCTCAATTTCTGATTTTGATTGCGGAGAACGATGACAAGCGGTCTCCGAAGGATAAGGATGTGTTGCGTGAGACTTTCGATAAAGCGCATTTGAGCGCGGAGATCGAGGTGTATGGGGCGGCGCATGGATGGTGCCCTCCGGATTCGCGAGTGTATAACCAGGAATTGTCGGAGAAGGCTTGGGCGCGGCTGCTGGCGCTGTATGGCAAGGCACTTGCGTAGGCATGGCGAAGATTGTTGCGATCGGTGAGGTGTTGTGGGATGTGTTTCCTGAGTCGGAGAGATTGGGCGGGGCTCCGTTCAATTTCTCCGTTCAGGCGGCGCGGTTGGGGCATGATGTCCGGTTTGTGAGCGCGGTGGGGAATGATGCGCGTGGGTCGGCGATATTGGAGCGAGCGCGGGAGTTGGGGCTGCGTACGGAGTATGTGCGCGTGGTGAGTGGTTTGGCTACGGGGATGGTGTCGGTGCGTTTGGATGATGCGGGGAAGCCGGATTTTCATTTGCACCGGCCGGCGGCTTACGATTTGGTGGGGTTGGATGCAGGTGATCTGGATGCGTTGGAGGAGTGGCGGCCGGATTGGATGTATTACGGCACGCTGCATCAGATCTATCCGGATGTGCGGGAGGTGACGGCCCGGTTGATGCGGACGGTGGCGGGGGCGAAGAAATTCTACGATTTGAATTTGCGGCCTCCGTGTTATTCGCGGGAATTGTTGGAAGAATTGCTGCACGCGGCGGATGTCGTGAAGTTGAACGATGACGAGGCGGTGGAGTTGGATGCGATGTTTGGATTGAGGGCGCGTTCGCTGGACGAGTTCATGGCGGACTGGCAGGAGCGGTGCGGATGGGAGGCGGTGGCCGTGACTCGCGGGGCGAAGGGGTGTGCTGTGCGGATTGGGCGGGATTACGCGGAGCCGGCGGGGTTCGCGGTGCAGGTGGTGGATACGGTGGGCGCGGGGGATGCGTTTGCGGCGGCGTTTCTGCATGGGTTGGGGCAGGGTTGGGATGCGCGGAAGACGGGGGAATTTGCGAACCGTGTGGGGGCGGTGGTGGCGTCGCGGGCAGGGGCACTGCTGCACGCCCAGCGGCGGATCGTCGATGCACACGCCGCCGCCGTCG
>CALFYN010001128.1 GCA_937952345.1 uncultured Acidobacteriota bacterium | reverse complement strand
GATGCTGGATGTTCATGTACTCGCAACTGATCTGGCCGCAATAGGTATTGCGTAGCGTTTCCAGAATCTCCCGCAGCGTGGCGTATTGCGGACCATCCTCGCCCATCGCACGCCCCAGCGTGCCGGTCAGGAATTCGCGGTCCAGATCCCAAAGCGTCAGCCCATACGTCGCCGGGTCCAACTCCGCGTGATACTGCGGTTCCGAACCGAGCGGATCGAGATCGGCGATCAGGTGCCCGCGCACACGGTAGGCATTGATCAGTTGCAGAACCGCCGCCTGCTTGGCAATGTCCTCTGTGTTCGTCGCCGCGCCGCCGAATCCCGGCAGCGATTGCATCCGGTCCGACTCCCAGCGCACCGGGTGGTGCGGCATGCCCAGGTCCATGAAAATCGAATCGTAGAACTTGTGCTCGCCCTGCAGCAGTTCCTGCAGCGTGGCCAGAAACATCCCCGATTCCGCGCCCTGAATGATGCGGTGGTCGTATGTACACGACACAGCCATCACCTTGCTCACCCCGATCATCGCCCGCACATTGTGCGACACGCCCTGGTATTCAGCCGGGTAATCGATGGCGCCCGTGGCGATGATCGCCCCTTGCCCCACCATCAACCGCGGCATCGAGCCGAACGTGCCCACCGTCCCCGGATTCGTCAGCGAAATCGTCGTGCCCGAAAAATCGGCCAGCGAAAGCTTCCCCGTTCGCGCCTTCGCCACAATGGCATCGAAGGCATTCATGTATTCGTGAAAATTCAGTGCCCCTGCGTTCTTGATGCTGGGAACCACCAGGCTGCGCGAGCCATCCTTCCCCGCCACGTCCACCGCGATGCCCAGATTGACTTCCCCGCGCACCACGCGATGCGGCGCTCCGTCAATCTCCGCGAACGCGTTGTTCAGGTTCGGATGCTTGCCCAGCGCTTTCACAATCGCCCAAGCCACCAGGTGCGTGTAACTGATCTTGCTCTTCCCCGTCAGTGACCGGCGCTGATTGAGAATGCGCCGATTCTCTTCCATCACCTTCACCGGGATGATGCGCTGCGAAGAGGCCACCGGAATGGTCAGCGACGTGGCCATGTTCTCGGCGATCTTCGCCGGCGCGCCACGCAACTGCACGGGTTCGCCCGCCGGCACAGGCAGTGGCGCGTGCGAAACAGGCGCGGCCGCCGTTGCGTAGCTCACGCCATTGCCGTTCGGGGATTTCTTCTTCCCCTGGAACACATCGTTCCAGCTTTCATCGACCGCCTTGCGATCGTTCAGGTACTGCGTGAACAGCTCTTCTTCCAGCCAGGAGTTGACAGTAATCGGAGACTCGGGTTCTTGAGACATGGGTGTGCGTAAAGACAAGACGGGCCGTACAGCCCCACTCTCCATCATACAGGCAAGCAGCGATCGGTCAGGGAGCCGCCGCGAACCGCACCGTCAGCGTCACCACCTCCGTCAGGCTTGGCGCCAGAGGCCCGGCCGTGAACACTGGGACTTCATCCACCCCCAGCAACCGTCCCAGCGTCACTCCGGCGGCCTTTGCCACCTCGTCCGCCCGGGCGCGAGCCTGCGCCATCGCATCGGTGGTCAATTGTGCCCGTGCCGCCTTCCGCGACTCCTCCGACGCCGTCAACCCCAGTAATCCCTGCCCGGCCAGCTCCATTCCCGAATCGCCCGAACTCAGTGTCCGCCGCGTCTGGTCGATCTTCTGCAGCGTCGCGGACAACTCGCCATACGGCACTTTGAATGTGAACGAGTAGCTCATCCGGCTCACCGCGGCCGTCGGCGGAATCGCGATCGGCAGCCCCGAAATCTGGTTCACGCTGCCCAGGTCCGATTCCTGAATGCCCACTGTCGAGACGGCCTCCAGCACGCCTTCGAGCGTCGCCGTCAACGGAGCGAGTACATTCAGGCTGAGGATGGCTTGGTCGGCCTTCAATGCTACGGTTCGCGTAGCCGTCACCTGAATGCGGTCATTGGATTCCTGCGCAAACAGGCACAACGGGATCAGCGCATAGAGCGCGGCGGTTTTCATCATCATGTTGTCCCTTCATTGTATTCCTCAAGTTGGTATTCTGAGTATCGATGACCAAGGTGGATTTGGAATACGATCTGTTGCGCCCGCTCGGCGACTCTGACCTCGACGCCATCGCCCGCGTCCATGGCGTCTATGGCATTCATCGCGTCAAACTCCGCCAGCCCTCGCTCGATGCCATCAACGTCGAATACGATGCCTCGCGCCTTATGGAAGACGACGTCGAACGCGCACTGCTGAAGGCCGGTATCCCCATCGCCCGCCCGTAGTGGGGCGGTTCCCTGGAATCGCGGCCAGCCCCTCGGCTGGCACAGTCTCGTGCGCACGGGCCGTGTACACTACAATCATGAGGAACATTACCCTCAGCGCCAACGAAACCCTCATTGATAATGCGCGGCGGCGGGCCGAAGCGGAGAACACTACTCTCAACAACCTCTTCCGTGAGTGGCTGGCCAGCTATGCAGGCTCACCCAGGTTGTCACCCGAAGATGTTCGGCGTGCGGCAGCGGCCGTCAGTCACTTCCGAGCGGGGCGTCGCTTCACGCGGGACGAACGCAATGAGCGGTAGGTTCTTTCTGGACACGAACCTGCTGATCTACGCGATCGATGCCTCCGACCCGCACAAACAGGCCGTTGCACAGAAGTGGATTGCCACGGCCCACGAATCAGGTGATGGAATGATCAGCTACCAGGTCGGGCAGGAATGGTTTAACGTGGTGCTTCGCAAAGCGGTTGCGCCCCTGAGTGCCAATGAGGCGGTCTCCATCTTCCACCAACTGCTCGAGCCGCTTTGGCGCATCCAGTCGAGCCGCGAACTTCTCCATACAGCGCTCGATCTTCACCGCCGGGATTCCATCTCCTGGTGGGATTCCCTAATTGTCAGCGCGGCTATTCAGGGCGGCTGCGAGCGCATTCTCAGCGAAGACTTGCAGGATGGGCGCAAGATCCGTGGGGTGAAAGTGATGAACCCATTCCACGCCCTAGGCGGGAAGCGCGGCAGGTGAGGCAAGCCTTGCCTGAGCCCGGCGAATAGGACCGCAGGGGTTATACTTGTTCCTGTTCCATCGCTAGCCACCTGCGAGCCTGAACTGTGAGCGAACCAACTGATACCGGAGTCTACAACCGCGCCACAAAGCTGTTTCAGGAAGTCGTGGATCTGCCTCCCGAAGAGCAACGCAGGCGCCTCGACGCCGGCGCCGCCGATGATCCGGAAGTACGCGCTCTCGTCGATCAACTGCTCGCCGGCGACCAGCGCGGGTGCATCCTGGAGAACGAAGAAAGTCCTCGCCCGGACCAGTCAGAGTCATTTGCCGGCCAGGTCGTCGGTCGCTACCGCATCCTCGAGAAGATTGGCGAAGGCGGCATGTCGGTCGTCTATCGGGCCGAAGACACAACCCTGGGCCGTACGGTTGCCCTTAAGTTTCTCTCCTCCTGGATTGCCCGCCATCCGGAATCGCTGGAACGTTTCGTGCGCGAAGCCAAGGCTGCCGCCTCCATCGACCATCCGAATGTCTGCCCGGTCTATGAGATTGTCGTCGATGGTCCACAGCCGTTCCTGGCGATGGCTTACCTCGAGGGCCCGACGCTAGCCGATTGGCTATCCGGCCCAATGGAAATCAAGACAGCCCTCGAGATTGCCGTCCAGGTTTGCCGTGGACTGGAAGCCGCGCATCGCAAGGGCGTGGTGCATCGCGACATTAAGCCTGCCAACCTCCTGATAAGCCAAACCTCGACACGGCCGTTGGTTCGCATTCTCGATTTCGGCATCGCTCGCCTCTCGGAGAGCTCCGTACTCACCAGATCCGGCCTCACAGTCGGCACCGTAGCCTACATGGCCCCGGAGCAAATCGAAACTTCTGAGGTCGACGGCCGGGCGGACCTCTGGGCACTAGGTGTGGTCCTCTATCGCATGGTTGCGGGAGCATTGCCCTTCGAAGGCGCCACAACCCGCGAGACACTGGCCGCCATCGCCCAGGCGCAGCCAAAACCACTGGCGGCTCTCAGAACCGGCGTCCCTGAGGCGCTTGCCGCCATTGTCGGAAAGGCCCTGGAGAAGGATCCCCAGCGCCGGTATGCCAATGCCACCCAACTACTGCAGGATCTCGAGGATCTGCATCAGGGCCTGCAAACTGGAGAATTCGCCGCACGCTTCGGGCGCGAGCGCACGTTCTCCCACAAACAACGGTGGTTGCTCGGTGCCGTGTCCGTAGCCGGCGTCCTGCTGTCGGCCT
>CALFYN010001127.1 GCA_937952345.1 uncultured Acidobacteriota bacterium | reverse complement strand
ACTACGGTGGCGGCCTCTACTGGAACTACGCATTCACCGCCGGCTGGATCGCCGACGTGCTATGGGCCTGGCGCGGCAATTACACCCACCGCGCCCGCTGGATCACATATTCCATCCACGGGTTCCTCGCCTTCATGTTCCTCAACGCCACCGTCGTCTTCGGCAAAGGATGGATCCGCATCGCCGGCGCCATCGCATTCCTTGCCCTCGCCGCATTCCGCATAGCGCGCAAGCGCCCCGCTGTAGGAAGATAGATTGCTTATGCGATTAGCCGTAGTCGGATTGGGGCGCATCGGCCAATACCACGCCATCCACGCCCAGGAAGTTGCCAAGGAAACCGGCGGCACACTCACCGCCGTCGTCGACACCAACGTGGAGCGGGCCAAGGAAACCGCCGCCCGCCTCTCAAAGAACCAAGCGACGCCCGTGCAGCCCTTCTTCAGCGCCGAAGAGATGGCCGCGGCCAAGGTGGCCGATGGATCGCTCGTCTGTTCCCCCACCGATTGCCATCGCGCCAATACCACTGCGCTCATCCGCGCCGGGCAGCGCGTCATTCTCGAAAAGCCCCTCACCGGCACCCTCGCCGATGACCGCGAATTCGCCCAGCAACTCGACCGCGACTTCCCCAACGCCGTCATGCTCGCCTTTCAGCGCCGCTTCGATGCGCCCCTGCAGCACGCCAAACAGCTCATGAAGGACGGAGCCATCGGCCGCGTCTTCAAAATCGTCTCCATCCTCGAAGATTCAAACCCCGCGCCCGACGGCTACATGAGCGGCGGCATTCTTCCCGACATGTCCGTGCACAACGTCGATGAAATCCTCTGGCTCTGCGATGGACGCATGCCCGTCGCCGCCGCGGCCATCGGCTCCTGCCTGCACAGCCGCAAACTGAGCACCGCGGTCGAAGACTTCGACGATGCCTACATGCATCTCTGGTTCGAAGGCGAATTCGGCGCTCAGGTCCAGGTCAGTCGCAATCACGTCTCCGGCTATCGCGTCGAAACCTGGATCTTCGGTGAAACGGGTCAAATACACATCGGCCACTTCGAGCAGCGCTATCGCGACGTGGTTGTCGAAGTCTACGGCAAGCGCCCCGCCACCACGCCCATCGAGCAGAAAACCTACACCATGCCCGAATACGGCGCCGGGGCACCCGAATTCATGGACCGCTTCGGCCCCGCCTATAAAACAGAACTGCTCGAATTTGTTCGCAAGTGCGAATCCGGCGAACCCTTCGACGTCACCCACCGCGACGGCGTCCGCGCCATGGAAGTCATCGACGCCGCCATGCGCGGCCTCATCGATCCGGCCAATGGAGCCAGGGTTACCAGCGTAATTCGCTAGGCAGATACTTCGCCACCAGGTCTTCGTAGTAAGGCCGCAACGCCGCCGCATCGGGCTTCGTGTCCGACTTCGAATACAGGTCGTACTGGTTGAATTCGTTCACCCAGTAGAACATCTTCCGGTCGTGATCGTTCATCAGATACTGGTAGTCCTTCTCGCGATGGCACGGATAGAAGGAGTGGTACCGGATAATGTACAGCGCCTCTTCCGGCATGTAGGGCTTCAGCACATGGTACATGTATTCATCGTGTCCCCACGACATATCCACCTTGTCTAATCCGCAGCCCTCTGAATACACACCCAGCCGCGTCTGGTATTCCGGCACCTGTGTATCGGGGTTGGCATCGAAATACCTGTGGAACACGATCTTATCTGACCAGGCGCAACCCACGGGAAACGTATCGCCCACCACCGCCCACTGCGGCTCGCCATACAGACAGAGCACCTTGCCGAGGTCGTGCACAAACCCGGCCAGGATAAACCAATCCGGACGCCCATCGCGGCGGCACGCCTCCGCGGTCTGAAAGTTGTGGTCGATCTGCGAAAGGTCCGTGTCCGGGTCGCTGTCATCCACAATCCGGTCCAGTTGCTCCATCGCTTCCCACACGCTCATGCGTTTCTTCTCGAGCGGCATGTACTCGCGCTTCTTCGCCAGTACGAAGTCCCGCGTCATCCGCGTGTGATTCTCGCGATAGAAATCGCGCACCCCCGGGGTCGCGTTCTCGTAGTCGCGGAATTCCTCCTTCTTTCGGTTGGGATTGTATCGCCCGCGGACGAATTCTTCCCACTGCTCCATCTGTTGGTGTGCCGGATTCATAATAAGCCCTCTTATTTTACTTACTGCATTTTTTCCGCGCCGTGTCAAGCCTCCCTTGCCGCCATCGCTCCTTTACGGAGCCGTCGCGCAGATGATGTGCAGGATGTAGTCCGCGGATACAGCAGAGGTATTCGAGATCCCGAACGTCCAGGTACTGTCCGTATCCGGATAGCTTTCATGCGCAATGATCTTGATTCGATCGTTACCAGACAGATTCGAGGACAAGGACAACTGGTATCCACCGGATAGCACCTTCTTGCCAGTCGGGCATGCCAACTGCCGCAAGATAAACGTGCCGGCTGGCAACGTTTGGGTTGCCGTCAGCCTTTGCCACCCGGACACTCCCGCCGCGCCCGTTGCACCGGTTGGGCCCGTCGCGCCGACCAGCCCCTGCGGGCCAATTGGCCCCGTCGCGCCGGTAAGCCCCGCAGGACCTGTGGCGCCCGTCGCACCTACCGGCCCCGCTACTCCCGTCGCGCCGGTTGGCCCTGCTGCGCCCGTCAAACCTGTTGCACCCGCGGGCCCGATGGCTCCCGTAGCGCCCACTGGTCCCGCAGCGCCCGTCGGCCCCGGAAGGCCCACTGGACCAGTGACCCCAATCGGTCCCATCGGTCCCGCCGGACCCGTTGCACCCATCGCGCCCGCTGCCCCAGTCGGACCCGGTGGTCCGGCCACCGAAACCGGAAGATCCGTATAGTAGCCGTTAATGTCCAGGATCACGTGCGCCGTCTCAGTCACAAACACCGAGATGGAGCCATTCAATCCCGCCGGCACCAGCGCCGCATTCGAAACCACCTTCCCATCGAACGAGTTGAGTACGGAAACATTCGGCCGCACTTGTCCAGTGGGCCACGCCGTCAGATACTGCAGTGGTCCAATCGGCACAACCGTGAAGTTCAGCGAATATGCCCGCGCGTTCGCCGGGATGCCGCAACTGCTCAACGGAATCGGTACTTCCCGCGCGATGCCGCCGCTGATCGCCGGCGCCCCGAACGCGCCGCCAAATCCGAATTGCGCATACTCCGGCCGTGTATCCATCACCCGGCACGGCGTTACTCCCACCAGCGGCAGTTGGCCCGTAATCGCCGCTTGGCGTGAGCCCTCCGCCTTCACTCCAACATCTTCCGCCCAATAGAGCGGCGCGGCCCACTCCCGTAGTTCGGTTTGCGCCAACAGCGGAGCGGCAAGCAGTACCAGATAAACGTTGCGGAACATAAGCTTTCCATGATGGCAAAAAGTCAGCGCATATGCACCGTCAACGTTTCCTCACTCTCCCCATGGTCGAAGCTATGGAAATAGCGCGTCAGCGCCAGCGCAATCGCACCCAGCAGCGACGAATCCCGCGCATGCATCGAGGGATAAATCCGGATCCCTTCGAGCCACGCCGCGGGCACCCGCTCGCGCAGAATCGTCCACACCGTCTTCTCCACCATGTCCCATGCATCGGCCGCCCAGCTATCGACGATGATCGCCTCCGGGTTTAATCCGATAATCAGGTTGGAAACTCCCAAAGCCAGGCTCCGTGCGCCTTCTTCGATCGTTTCCATTGCCACTGCATCGCGCTGCCGCGCCCGCTCCACCAGATCCTTAATCGTGATCCGCGTGCCTTCCGTGCGCTCATGATAGCTGCGCAGCAGGGCACGCTCGGACGCATACTCTTCCCAGCAGCCGCGATTCCCGCACAGGCAATACCGCCCGCTCGGATGCAGCGTCATGTGCCCAAACTCGCCCGCGCGTCCGAATGCCCCATGCAGCACATGTCCCGAAACAATGATGCCCGTACCGATCCCCTCACCCAGCGTCACGAAGACGAAATCCTCCAGAGGCTTCGCCCCGTGCGACCGGAACCATCGTTCCCCCAGCGCCGATAAATTCGCGTTGTTGTCGAAATACATCGGCACATCGAAGCCCTTTTCGAGCAACGGCACAACGGCAACGTCGGTCCAGCCCAGATTCACCGCCGTCGTGATGGTCTCTGCCGAGGAGTCCCACGTTCCCGGCACCGCCACGCCGACCCCCAGAATGCGCCGCCCGGTCTTCGCCGTCACGAAATTGCGAATGGCCCCGTGCAGCGCCCGCAACACAATCTCCGGATCGCGGTTCCACTCCACTTCCTGCATCTCGTGGATCTGCCCCGTCCAATCGGCCAGCGCCACGCGTGAGCCATGCGGCGAGATGTCCACGCCAATCGCGAAACGCGCATGGCTCGCCAGTTGCAGAATCGTCGGCGGCCGTCCCACCTGCGTCGCTCCATCCACCTTCTCTTCCTTCACCAGCTTTTCCTTCGTCAGCCGCTTCACAATAAACGTGATGGAACTCGGCGATAGTCCGGTGATGCGGGAAATCTCCACCCGCGATAATTGCGGATTCTCGCGAATCGCGTTCAGCACCAGCCGTTCATTGGCGTGCCGTAACGCCGACTTGCGCAAAGCGCCCTGCGTGGTGAAGGTTACCGAAGATACGGATTTCTGCACCTCATCACGCTACCATGAAAAGCTATGGCTCAGATTCCAATTGGCGCGAAAGGCGAGCAGAAGGTTTTGGTCACTCCGGACATCGCCATCGATTTTCTCGGACACGAAGGCGGACGTGTGTTGGCCACGCCGCACATGATCATGCTCATGGAGATGACATGCCGCAACCTCATCAAATCTTTCGTCGAGGACGGCTTCGATTCGGTGGGCACTGAGGTCAACGTGAAGCACCTCGCCGCCACACCCATCGGCATGAGTGTCACCTTCACCGCCGAAGTGTTGCAGGCCACCGACAAGCGCGTGCTGTGCCGCGTGGAAGCGCATGATGAGCGCGAGAAGATCGGCGAAGGCACACACGAGCGTGCCGTCATCAACGTGGCCCGCTTCGCCTCGCGGCTCGCCTCGAAACTTGCGGCGAAGTAGCATGCTGCACTCCCGCCGCGGCTTTCTGGCGCAATCGGCGCTACTGGCGCAGCCGGCCGCACCGTCTTACTTCACCGTGCGGGAACAAGGCGGACGCTGGTGGCTGTTCACTCCCGCCGGCGAGAAGCAACTCTCGCTCGGGCTCAATCACATCGATCCCGCCGGACTGCGTTACGCCGAAAACAGCGCCCTGTGGCGCGATAAATATTCGAACAGCATGCGCCGCTGGCTCCAGGAAAGTGTGCGCCCCAATCTCCAGCGCTGGGGCTTCAACTGCGTCGGCTGGTCGCAGGAAGTGGTCACCCGTGGCGACACCAATCATCGTCATTCCCGCGCCTGGACTTACGAGGAATACCAGTGGCTCAACATGCCGTATTGCCACTTGCTGCCGTTCGCCGACTTCCATCAGTGGGATGCCGAAACCCGCAATCCCAGCCTCTTCAGCAGTGAGTTCGCCGATTGGTGCGACCACGTTGCCCGCGAGCACTGCGTCCCGTTGTCGAGCGACCCAAAACTGATCGGCTACTTCTTCATCGACTGCCCGACCTGGGTCCACACCAAGCCCTGGAGCGCCTGGAAGGGCCCCATGTTCGATCCGAAGCAACTCGAAAGCGCCGCCGGCCGCAAGCAACTGCACGATCTCGCCACGCAGTATTACCGCGTCACCAGTGAAGCCATCCGCCGCTACGACAAGCATCACCTCATCCTCGGCGATCGCTACGAAGCCGGTGAACTGATCGCACGCGAAGTGGTGCAAGCGGCGCTGCCTTATGTCGACGTGCTCTGCTTCCAGCACTTCGCTCCGCCCGAGCGCATTGCCGCGAACCTCGTTCATTGGTACAAGGAAACCGGCAAGCCCGTGCTGCTCGCCGACAGCGCCGGCAACGTGCGCGGCGAAAACGGAGCCGTGCTGCACAATCCGAAACACTACCCCGGAGTGCTCGCCGAAATCCGCAAGATTCCCGGCGCCATCGGCTATCATCTCTGCGGAGCCTACACCACCAACCGTGTGTGCCGCCGTGGCCTGCTTGATGAACAGGAACGCCCCCACAAGGAAGTGGTCGAAGCCATCACCCAGGCCAATCGCGAAACCGCGGCCTGGGCACGCGCGCTGTAGTTACTTCGGGAACCCCGCCATCCCCTTCACTTCCAGCAACTGCAGCGTGTGCCGCTCGGAGTGCGCCGATAGCAGCAGAATCCACTGATACCCATCCAACTGCTTGAAGACCGGATGCGGCATGGTGCGGCTGCGCAAATCGAAGTTCGTTGTTTGCACGAAGGCGATGGTATTGTCGCGGCTCTTCTTGAAAGCGGCGATCAGTTCTTCCTTCGTCTTCCACTTGTGCGTGGGCTTCAATGGTTCCGGCGCCTGTGCCTTCTTGCTCCGGTCCACCATCATCTTCAGGATCGATTCGTCCTTGCCCTGAGTCTCCGCCCTTTGCGCTTCACTCGCCGCCGGACCCGCGGCCACCTTCAGCACCAACCCGAAGATCAGATCCTCGCTCAAGGCGATGTGCTCCGCCACTTCGGCCACCGACCAGACTTCCGGCGAAGGCTTCCACGACCACTGCGCGGGAGTCACTCCCTCCAGCGCGTCAAGGAACATCTTCCGTGTGACGTGCAGGTGGCTCATGGCGCGGTCACGCTCACCTTGTTGCAGTGTCTGTGCGGGCATGCATCCAACCAGGAAAATCCCCAGCAGCATAACAGATTTCATAGCGGTTACTATAGCGCGGCGGTCATGGCAGGTTTCGCTCCAGCCACTGTAACATCTCCTGCTGGCGTTCCTTTTTGCCGAGCGCGCACTCCAGATTCACATAGCGCATGCGGCGGCGTGCCATCAGCCGCGAGAGCGATCCATCGTCCTCCGCCGGACCCTTCGCCTGCAAGACCACGTTGTACGGTCCGGTGGCGAGGATGCGGTAGTCCGACTCATCCGTGGCGAGAAAGAACTCATGCGGCGAGTCCTTCTCTTTCAAGGAGACAGCATCGCTGATCGGTACTTCCTCATTCACCGAATATCCCCGCGCATTGTTGTGCAAGGCCACCAGCAATCCGCCGGCGGGCGGGGTGACCGCATCGAGCAACTTCCAGCGCTCCTTATCCAGCCGCGCCAGTTCCACCGCCACCTGCCTGCCGGTCCACTCGGGATTCAAACGCCGCAGGTTCTTCTGCGCGCCCTCGTGCGACCACAGCCGGTTGGGATCGATCTTGCCTCCAGGCACCGGTACGTGCCGCTCTTCGGACATCACCAGATACGCGATGCCTTCGTACGTCTTCATGTGCTCGCGCAGCACCTCGCGCGCCGTCTGTTCATCGCCGTGGATCAGCAGATAGCGCCGCTTCGATTTGCCATTGCGGATCACTTCAAACGAAATGCCCGCATATTGTTTGGAGGCTCCAAAGGTCTGCGTGCCCCCGGCCAGCGCCGCCAGCACGGCGCGTCGCGTCACACGCATGCCTACACCCGCTCCGGCACCACATAGGGCGCCCGATATTGCCGCGTCACCAGACGATTGGCTTCGGTGTCGTTGACGAAGCGCTCTTTGGCCGGGTCGAACTGCAGCTTGCGCCCCGTGCGATAGGAGATGTTCGCCATGTGGCAGAGTGCCGCGGAGAGATGGCCTACTTCGATGTCGGCGGTCAGATCCGTGTGCTTGCGGCTCCGCACGGCGGCGACGAAGTTGCGCATGTGCGGAGTGGTGTCCCAGCGCGTGGGCTCCTGATACTTGACCTTCTTCACAACCTCGCGCCGGTCGCCGCGCCAAACCGTGAAGCCGTTGAGATCGACGCTCATGTAGCCATCGCTGCCGAAGAACGTATTGCCGATGGTGTGTTCGCCATCGGGCTCCAGACCGCCTTCGCCGTGTGTCGGCAGCCCGCGCACTTCAAACACCAACTGGCAATCGCCGTATTCAAAGACCGCGCGTTGCGTATTGGGCGTTTCCTGATCGTCGTCGTAGGCGAACTTGCCGCCCGTGCTCACCACCGAAGTGGGCAGCGCCGTCTTGCCTAATCCCCAACGCGCAATGTCGAGCTCATGCACGCCCTGATTGCCGATGTCGCCGTTGCCCGTATCCCAGAACCAATGCCAGTTGTAATGGAAGCGCACCGCATTGAAAGGACGCATCGGCGCGGGGCCAAGCCACAGATCGTAATCCACGCCCGCCGGCACGGGGCCGTTCTGGCCGCTGCCGATGGACTTGCGGCGCTTGAAGCAGAGTCCCTTCGCCATGTAGATCTTGCCGATGATGCCTTCGCGCAGCAGTTGGACCGCCTGCTGTTTGTGCGCCGTGGTGCGGCTCTGCATGCCCACCTGCACGATGCGGTTGTACTTTCGCGCGGCCTCCACCATCTTGCGGCCTTCCCATATGTTGTGGCTGGCCGGCTTTTCGATATATACGTCCTTGCCTGCCTGGCAGGCCCAGATCGTCGAAAGCGCATGCCAGTGGTTGCAATTGGCGATGGACACGGCATCGATCGATTTGTCCTCGAACATCTTGCGCATGTCCGAGTAGACCTTTGGTTTGTGGCCTTGCGCCTTCTCCACCAGCGCCACGGCGCGCTCGCTCTGCGATTGGTCGATGTCACAAACCGCGCCGATATGCGCGCCTGGAATCGCCGAGTAGAAATTGATGTGATCGCGCCCGCGCCCGCGCATACCGACGACGCCGAGCGTGATGCGATCGTTGCTGGAAGTCTGCATCCCTTACAATCTACCGCGGGCCGCGGCCGCGGCGGGAACAGCCTCCGGTTCAGGCGGTGGCGCCACTTTCTTCGGCCGGGCGTCGAGACGCGCTTTCAGCTTCTCAGCCTTGCGCTGCTTGAATTTCGGCGTGCCGGGTTTCAGACCCTCGGCTTCGATGTCTTTGTCGGTCACTTCCATGGCTGCCAGCAGATACTTCTGCAGGTAGTTGCGAATGCGGTCCTGCACGATGCGCTGTTGCGAACGCATCAGCAACAGCAGCAGTGTTTCGCCCGATTCGGGGGCCAGTGCGTTGTAGACGTGCGAAGGCTTCTGTAGCTTTGCCGACTTAAGCGCTGCCTCCAGTTTCTTGGCCCGCGCCTCCAGTTTCGATACGCAATCGGCTTCAGCTTTCGTCGCTTCCACCGCCTTGATCATCGCCGAGCGCTCTTTCGGCGTCAGCTTCTCTTCAAGCAATTGGAGAAAGAGGGCGAAGTTGTCCACCGCGAATTCAATGCCGAATGGCACGTTAATCCGCGCCTTCTGCAGCTTGGCGAAGCCTTGCAGATTCAACTTCGGCCCGGTGAGTGCGGGCGATACGGCCCCCAGCAGTTTCTCGTCGTCGAGCGCCTTCAGCACGTCGGCCGGATTCAGTTCGTTGGCGATGGCGCGCAACTGCAGGAAGAGCGACCGCGGGGCGATGTGGCGCTCCATCCCGGCTTCGCGCGCGTTCCGGTATTGATTGAGCGTGCGCTCTTCGATCTCAAAGCCGAGCCGCACCTTCAGCCGGATCAGCCGCCACAGCCGCACCGGATCGTCATAGAGCGAGTAGTTGGTGACCGCTCGCAACTCGCGGCGTTCGAGATCGCCGAGACCGTTGGTGGGGTCGAGCAGCAAACCCTTCGACGCCTTGCCGAGCGAAAGGGCGATGGAGTTGATGGTGAAGTCGCGGCAACGCAAATCCTCATGAATGGAAGCCGGCGTGATGTGGGCCTTGCCGCCGGCCTTGAGGAATTTCTCACTCTTGGCCATGGCGATTTGAAACGTCTGGCCGCCGGGGAGAACGAGTTCCGCCGATTTGCGTGCGTCGTCGGTGGAAACGATGGTGGCATCCAGATCCGGGGCCAATTCCTTGGCCAGCTTGATGCCATTCGTTTCCACGACAAAATCCAGGTCGCGGATGGGAAAACCGCCGAGCATATCCCGCATGGCTCCGCCGGCGAGAAATACGTTGACGCCGGCGGCGTCACAACTCGCCTGAAGCCTGGCGAGACATTTCGCCTGCCCGGCGTTGAGGTGGTTTTCCAGCATGAACATGTAGTCGCTCATGTCGCAAAGATCCTCATGCGCGTGGGTGATGAGAGTCCACCGCCGCCCGCAAACGTGACTTTGCGACGTGCGTGTAGATCTGCGTAGTGCCAATGTCCGCGTGGCCGAGCATCGTTTGGAGGCTGCGCAGGTCGGCGCCGCCTTCGAGCAGATGGGTAGCAAACGTATGCCGCAACACGTGCGGGCTCAAGCCACGAAAAATACCTGCCTGCTTGCCATAACCGCCGAGGGCTTTCCAAAACCCCTGGCGGGTCAACCGGGTGCCCCGGTTGGTGACAAAGACGAACTTGCTGGGACGGCCCTTGAGTACGGCGGGACGGCCTTCCTCGAGCCAGGTTCGGATTTCCTTGACGGCTTCTGATCCCATGGGAACCAACCGTTCTTTATTTCCTTTTCCGGTCACTCGAACTAACCCCATCTCCAGATTCAGGTCGGGCATCTGGAGCGAACACAACTCGCTGACTCGCAGCCCGCTGGCATATAACAGGGCCAGCATGGCGCGGTCGCGCTGCCCGTTCGGTTTCGCCGGATCGGGTGCGGCTTCGAGAGCCTCCACCTCGCCGGTATTCAAATACTTCGGGATCTTGCGCGGCTGCCGCATCACGGGCAGCGCCGCCGTCGGATCCTCCGCGATCCTGCCTTCCCGCAACAGGAACGAATATAGATTCTTGACCGTGCTGACGTGGCGGGCAATCGACCGGCTGCTCAGCCCGGCTTTGTAAAGCTGGTCAATGTAGGCTAGCAACTGCGAGCTGTCGGGCAGGTTGCCGCCCGTTCGCTCTGCCGCAAAGGCAGCGAAACGGGCCAGATCGCGGCCGTAGGCATCGACGGAATTCCCGGCCAGTCCCTTCTCCATCCGGCAGAAGTCGAGATACGCCTCCCGGGCTGCGGACACAGAGGCGTGGAATGGCATTGAGCCAATGATACAATATTCGCAATATTGTTTTGAACAATTTGCGCGTGGTCCGGCCAGCGGCCGGTCACGAGACGAAAGGATGGGGAGTGGCTGCCTCGACGAGCAAAAAGGCTTTGATTCAGAGGTTTGACAAAGAAAACCTCTACGGCTACTTGAATCTTGCCACCTATCTGCAGCCGAATGGGGTGGAGATGCTGAACCCATCCGGAGCGCTGCTCTCGATTCCGTACGAAGAGATCAAGACGGTATGCCTCGTGCGGGAATTCGAGGCTCCGGATCCCGCGGAGAAGCGGGCATTTACGACCCGCCCCAAGTCGCAGGGGCTCTGGGTACGGATGTACTTTCGGGACAACGATCAGATGGAAGGGCTGATGGCCAATAACTTGCTGGCCATCGAGACCTATGGATTCGCCTTTACGCCGCCCGATCCTTCGTCCAACATTCAGCGAGTCTTCGTGCCGAGGCAGGCGGTGACGGGATTTCAAGTGCTTGCCGTGGTGGGCAGTCCGCAGAGGGCGGGCAAGCACAAGGCCAAACCGATTGCCAAGGAGCAGATGGGGTTGTTCGAGTAAGCGATGCCGCGGTTTCGACTTGGGGTTCCTTTCTCTATATTAGGCCTGCTGATTCTGGCCTACGTGTCGGTGCTGTACTTCCGATCGACATCGGCCGAGTTGCAGGTACAGACTCCGGTGAAGGTGATTGGGGCGGCGACTCCTCTCCGTGTGTTGGCCATCAACCGCAACGGGGTCCGGCGCTTGTCCGCCGCGGTGGAGCAAGGCGGTAAATTGTTCCCGGTCTATCAGAAAGACTTTCCTTCCAGCCGTTGGAGCCTGTTCCGGACGGCGGTGGCTCCGACTGTCGCGCAATTCGAGGTGGGAACCAAATCCGTCGCGGGATTGCGGGATGGAAAGGCGACCCTGCGTCTGGAGGCAGTTTCGAACGACCTGGCGGGACGAACCACGGTGGTGACTCTTGGGGTTGAGGTGAACTCGAAGCCTCCCGGTGTGACGGTGGACGAGGACGAGATCGTGGCTACGCTGGGCGGGGCAGGTTTGGTGGCATTCACGATCAGCGGTTATGTGACGGAATCCGGGGTACGGGTGGGGAAGTATCGATTCCGCAGTTGGCCGATGCCGGGGGGACGCGGCCCGGAGCGGCGCATCGCGTTTTTCGCACTCCCACACGATATGCCTGAAGGTGAGGTGCCGATGGTCTATGCCTCCAACCCATCGGGTGCCGAGGCGGTTGGGCGTATGCGGCATAATATTACCCGGAAACAATTCCGGCGGCGCGAGATCAAGCTGGACGATGCGTTTCTGGTTAAGGTTTTCCAGGAACTCGACCTTGGCGGGCGAGGCAGTGAGGTAATCCGGTTTGTGCGCATCAATAAGGACATGCGGCAGTTGAACAATCAGCAACTGGCCGATTTGCGGTTGAAGAGCGCCGACCGGATGCTGTGGGAGGGGCCGTTCCAGCAACTGGCGAACTCGCAGGTGGAGGCGCAGTTCTGCGATTACCGGACGTATTTTTATCAGGGGCAGAGCGTCGATGAACAGGTGCATCTGGGATTCGATTTGGCGACTACGGCACACGCGCCGGTGACTGCCTCGAATGATGGTGTGGTGATATTTGCCGGGCGGCTGGGGATTTACGGGAATGCTGTGGTAATCGATCATGGATTAGGTGTCCAGAGCTTGTACGCTCATCTCAGCGAAATCGCTGTAAAGGTGTCAGAAAGTGTAAAGAAACGTCAGGTGATCGGCCGGAGCGGGTCCACCGGCCTGGCGGGCGGAGACCATCTGCACTTCACCATGCTGGTGGAAGGGGTGCCGGTGAATCCGGTGGAGTGGTGGGATGCACACTGGCTCCAGGATCGTGTTTTTTCGCGGCTGAAGAAATAGTAAACGCGTTGGCTATTGCCGCCGTCAAAGTTTCCAGTTACTCTCGAATCGGAAGGAGTATTCCGCCATGCGATTCGCATTGGTCTTGCTGGCCGTTGGGTTCGTTCCTGCATTTTCCCAGCAGCGGGGCATGTACGGAGGGGTCTCGACCGGTCAGATGGTGGGGTCGATCAACTCGACGGGCTTTGCTTCAGGCCTGGGGGCGACGGTGAGTTCGCTGCCACAGACGGGGCGGGTGATCCCGATGGCTCCTGGGGTGTACTCGCGGCCGGGACGGGGACCGGGAGCGGGACGAACGATCGCGGTGCCCTGGGGCTTACCGATCACGACGGGATACTATCCAACGGTTCCGGAGTACGTTCCGGTGCCGGTGCCGACGCAGCAGGTGCAGCCTGCGCCGTCGGTGATTATCAATCAATATTACAGTCCGGAGCAGGTGCGGCCGCAGATGAAGGAGTATGAAGATCTTCCGGAGGCGCGCTTACCGCGGACCGAAGTGCATGGGGCGCGGGAACGGGCCGCCGCCGCACCGAAGCCGGCAGCGGCCGAAACAGCCACGGATTCTTCGAAGCCGACGATCACGTTGCTGGCGTTCGCCGACAGCAGTGTGGTTGCCGTAATTGCCTACTGGGAGCAGGCCGAGCAATTGCATTACGTGACGAATAGCTTCGCCAAGAGGATTGTTCCGGTAACCACGCTGGACAAGGCGCTGAGCGAACAATTGAACCGGGAGCGCAAAGTCGAGTTCAAGCTGGAATCGATGCGCTAGCCTCAGAAGATGCGGTGTATGCCCCAAATGGAGGGCTGAGACCGTTTTGCTTTCCATAGGCCAAGGGCGAGGGCGATCACCAGATCGTCGTGCACGGAGTCCTTTTCGGGGTCGAAGTTTTCCTGGCCCCGGGCATTGAGGCGGAGCTTGAGATTGCGTAATTCGTTGCGGATGTGATCGATTTCCCCGGCGTGGCTGGAGATTTCCAATTCGCGTTTTTCCAGCATGAGTGCCAATTGGGACATGAGTTCGGTGCGCGGCATCTTGTAGCCGTAATTATCGATTTTCATGTTCTGACCGCTGGTGATGGTGACCGGATCGAGCGAGCACTTGGCGCTCTTGCGGAGCATTTCAACCACGGGCGAACCCACTCCGCTGGCGTCGACGACGAGGCTGGAGCGGTCGAGGAACTCGCGGGACTGCATGAGCGAGATCACCTTGTCCACCACTTCGACATAGCCAAGGCCGAGAGGCAGACGGCGTAAACAGCGGCAGCGATAGCGGACTTTTTCGCGATGGCTGCGGGTGCCCGCGTCGAGATCCACGGACTTGATGGTGTGGCGCTCCACGACGGCGATGGCCGTGTAATCCTGGCGCTGGCCGAGATCGAGGCCGACGAAGAAGCGGCGGGAAGCTTCGTCCGTTACCCATCCGGGGATGGGCGGATCAGGGCGTCCGAGGGGTGGCACGTCATCGCGCAACGCGTCCTCGATCCAGTCCTCGCGGAATGCGCCGTCGTCGCGGTCGAGGAATTCGCAGAGGTATTCCTGGCGAAAGAACCGATCGCTGTTGGCACGGCGCTCTTCTTCAAGGAACTGCCGGGAAATGCGCGGGCAATCGGTGGCTGGGACGCGGATGCGGGTCCAGTCGGGACCGCCCTTGTCCCAGATGTCGTAGAAGAAGCCGGTTTTGCCGTTAGGGGTGCTCATCAGCCAAAGATCGCCGCCCTGGCCGCCGCGGCCGCCGACGGCAAGCATGGGCCGGACAGCATGATAGAGTTTGTCGTCGACACGGGAGGCCTCGTCAATGACCATCAGGCCGACGGAGGAGAATCCGCGGATGCGCTCTTCGGTGCTGGGCAGGCCGACGATGCGGCTGCCGTTTGGGAGCATGAGAGAGATTTCGTTATCGCCGTCGCCGCGGGGCCGGATGCCGAGCCGCTTTACAAAATTTGACACTTTTCGCAAAAATTCGGCGCTCTGACGGCCGCTGGGGCTGAGCACGAGGGTGAGGCTCCCGGGGTGAAAGTAGGCGTGGTAGACGCACTTGACGGCGGTGACCGTGGATTTGCCCCACTGGCGGGTGCAATTGACAATGCAGCGGCGTGCATCGGAGCGAAGCAATTGGTGCTGCTTCGCATCAGGCTCGAAGGAGAGAAAGACGCGGGCGAATGTAACGGGATCGATGTGATCGAGCAGTTCCATGGATCAGCCCTTTCTCGACAAGGCCTCGATCACCTGGCGCTTGGCCTCGGGGTGCCGGTCGAGGATCTCGAGCAGCCGGATGTAGTCGGGGTCGACTTGGGGCCCGGATGCTGCCTTGCCTCCGGGCACAGCGGCGCCTGAGGCAATCCGTTTGACAGCAGGGCGATCCTGGTCAGGAGAAGTCATCCACATAGTAGCGATCTCAGCCTCCAACACAAAAGAAAAGGCCGGCCATCCGTAGTGGATGAGCCGGCCGAGCCATGAACCCTTCACCCGTCTCCAGGACGGGCCGCATAGGAACAATCTGAATTCATTGTAGCGGAGGGGTAAATTGGAGCAGTTCTTGAAACAAAGGAAACTTGTTTGGATGCAATGCCTTGCGTGAAATGCAATGGTTGTGAATGGCGGATAGCGGTGGGAACGCCGGGAACGATGCAAGGGACGGGAGGCCACCCATGGGTGAGTGGTGGCAGGGTCGATGACAGTTCGGTGCATTTCAAATCGATGATGTCCGAATTGATCGCAAAAACACGACAAATCTCTTGATTCAATCGATTTCTTGTGTCATAGTCGTACCTAACTGACTGGACTGGGAAAGATTTTCAATTGAATCGGATCAATGTCTTGATCGCCGTGGATGTGATCGGCGCCATCGCCGCCGGAACGCTGATGGGTTATGTATACCTGGTGGACACGAACAAGTATCTAGGTTCGTGGCAAGAGGGACAGAGCCAACTCAATACAGTGTGCCAGGACGGGCAGGCCATCACGTGGGCGGTGACCCCCGTGAATCCAGGCAATGAAATCACAATCGCGGGCTTTTCCGGCCAGATGGTGAGCTCGCGGATTTGCACGCCCGCGGCGGACCCATTCGCCGGTCCACAGGTGTGGAACGGGGTGGTGGAGAGTCAGGGGGCGTTCGCCAGCTACAGCTACACCGTGACTTTGGCGCTGGAAGGCAAACAACTGCAGTTCAACGCCTTTATCAAGATAGTTTAAATCGATTTCTGCATTAATTGAGGAGAAACATGGCTGAATCCGTGCTGGGAGTAGGTTCGATCAAAGAGATCAACGTGCTGATCGTGGTGGATGTGGAGGGTGCGCTGGCGAGCAACGATTTGGGCTCGAACGTCTACCTGATCGACACCAACAAGTTTTTCGGATCGGGCAGCGAAGGCCAGACCGAACTGGTGACGGCCTGTATGGACGGGCAGGTCATTATCTGGTCGGTGGCTCCGGTAAATCCAGGCGATGATGCTGAAATCACTGGCTTTACGGGGCAAATGGTGAACCAGAAGATCTGTGTGCCGCAGCAGACCACGATGCCCACCGGAGACGTAGTGTGGTCGGGACGCGTGGAATCGCAGGGTTCCACCGGCAAGGTGCAGTATAGCTGCACGATTTCGTTTGACGGGAAGAACCTGGGGTTCGATCCCTTCCTCAACATCAAGACAGCGTGAAGCGAATTGCAAGGGAGCCCCAGCCATGTTGGCACCTGACGTAAACGACACTTTCAACAAGCTCACCAGTGCCTACACGGGTATTCTGGCGATTGACAACTTCTCTTCGGCATCGCAGAGCATCCAGATCGTGAAACTGCCGAAGGATCCGGATTGGCTTCCGCCGGTGCGCGAGGAGATCAGCGAACTGACCACCGCCTCGGATGCCTGGCAAATGGCGCGGCCGGAGATCTGGTCGGGCACGCTGCTGGCTTTCGTCAACTACATCAACACCTTCAGTGGTTTCGCGAGCACGGTGAAGGCGTCGAAGCCGGCGACCACGGCGGACTGGATTGCGCTGCTGCAACAAACACTGTTGCCGGCGGTGGGCGGAGCGCTGGCGGCGACGCAGTCCGCGGAACGGCAGGTGGCGGACAAGCTGACTCCCTTTAGCGGCGTTCTGCCATTGATGGACAAGTCGATTCAAGCGGGTTGGGACGCGCTGGCCAGCGAAGAACAGGACATGCTGAAGCTGACCGAGCAGCTTGGCGAACTGAACCAGACGGTACAGAACCTCGGCGTGCAACTCGACAGCAGCATCATCAGCAGCGGGAAGAGCTATATTTCCACGGCGGTGACCATGCTGTACACGGCGGCCGCGGCGGGAGAAGCCGCCAGCGTGCCGGTGCTGGGGCTGGCTGTTGCCGTGTTCACCACGGCGAAGAGCTTTTACGATCTGGTGAAGAACGACGACGACCTGATCGCGGCGTTGAATCAGATCAACGACATCAAGGCCGAGCTCACTGATGACGCCTTGGGTGTGGCGCTGACGAAATCGACACTCCAGACGCTGTACAGCCTGGAGGAGGAGTATCTGGCGGCGAAGGATGCACTGCCGGGACTGATCGACCTGTGGACGGCGCAGCAGACGAGCGTTCAGGATACGATCAACGCATTGCAGGCGGGGGCCAACCCGGATCAGTATTTTGACCTGCTGACGGTGCCAATCGCGCAGACGAGCTGGCAGCAGATCAACGGGTTCCTGCAGAATCTCATCAACATCGATGTGACCGTGGGCGAACCGGTCACCATCGACATCGCCAAGGCCGAGATCTACCCTACGCTCGAAGCCTCGCGGCCGCGGCTGACCAAAGTTCGCTCGCAACAAACCGGCAATTAAGAGGAGAACACAAATGACTTTACCCGCTGCCGCCAGAGCCGCGGCCACTGATCCTACCCCGGCGCCCGACAATCTGTTTGGGAATACCGGCGTTTCCTATAACGCGGCAACTTTGATCACGATGGCCTGTCAGGCTGTTGTGAGCACGGTGTTCGTCGCACCGTCTCCCAAACCGGACTGGTTCGACGGTTTGAATGCCCAACTGGAAGCGGCCCAGGCGTTGGCCAATCAATGGCTGAACACCATCGGGCAGCAGGTGACACAGTCGATTCCGCTGCAGGTGATCAACTTCGGGGCGGATTTCACGGCGGCGACGCAAGCGATCACTTCGATTGTGCAGGCCAATCCGACTGCGAGCGGTCCACAGAATCAGTATGTGCTGGAAATCAAGGCGATCATCCAACAGACTTTGTTGCCGCCGATCCAGTCGGCGATCACGAATATCGAAAGCACTTCCACGTCGCTGACGAACTGGGGCAACAGCATGCAGACGGCGCATAACAACCTGTCCTCCGGCGCCACCAACATTCAGTCAGCGGAGATCGCCCTGCAGGGCGACATCGATAAGATGAACAACGCCATCAGCTCCTTGCATGCGGAGATTGACGGTGAGAACAAGGCGATTGCCGCATCGGCGGCAGCGATCGCGATCGGCGTCTTTGCGTTGATCGTGGGCGTTGCCCTGGCTCCTGAAACGGGAGGGGCGAGCCTGCTGATCGGCGGCTTCATCGGCGCGGCCGGAATCATCGGCGGCTCGGTGACCTGGGGCATCATGCAAAGCCGCATCAACAAGCAGTTCGACCAGATTGCCGCTGACCAGAAGGAACTGAGCGACGACCAGCGGCAATTGACGGCGCTGCAGGGGCTGGCGCTGGCATCGCAGAATGCGGTGAGCAATATTGAGTTCGCCACGTCGGCACTTTCCAAGCTGCGCACGCAGTGGGGCGTGTTCCAAGGGGAATTGCAGTCGGTGGTGGACAAGCTGGAATCGGCCGAGGATGCGATCTCGACGATCGTGCAAGGCGTGTTCACCAATGCGGCACTGCAGGAATGGAACGCCGCCATCACGACGGCCAATGCGCTGGTGAACGCGAAGATTCCGGTCGAGACGAAGACGCTGCCGATGAGCAGCACGCAGGCGGCCTGACATGACAATGCCCGCGATGGATTCTCAGCCGGCGCAGTTCAGCGCGGCGGTGACGAACCAGCAGTTGGGCGAGGCGATTGGAGCGATGCTCCTGTTGCACGCCTCCTGCCAGGCGGTGATCGAGGTTTCGATCACGCCATCGAGTTCGCCGTGGTATCCGATTCTCGACCAGCAACTGGGCCAGGCTGAGAATCTCGTCGTGGGTTGGCGTCAGAACGGCTATCTGTACTTCCAGCAGGATATTCTCACGGAGATCCTATCTTGCGGCCAGACCTTTCTTAGTGCGAAGCCGGGATTGGATGGACTGTTTCAGCAGTTGGAAAACGGATTCAGCGTTGCCATTCAGGCACAGATCGTGGCCGCGTTGTCGGCACTGACCCAGCCTGTGAGCGGGATGATCAGCCAGATGCAGGCCTACGAGCAGAAGCTGGAGGCATTCCAGCAGGCTTTGGAAGTTCCGTTCGCGGCGATGAATAAAGACATCGCGGCGATCCAGGCGCAGGAAGCGGAGATTCAGCAGGAGATCGCCAATATCAATGCGCAGATCGCCGGCCTGCAGCAGCAGGTTTCCACTGACCGTGCGGCCATATCGAAGGCGAAGTCGGCGAGAACCGGGGGAATCCTGGAGACGATTTTCGGCATTATGCTGGCGCCGGTAACGGGGGGCGCCTCACTAATTCTTGCCGGAATCAGGGTGGGTACGATCGCCGAGGCCGAAGATAAAGTGAAGCAACTGCAGTCGCAGATTTCCAGTTCCCAATCGGCCATCGCCGGAGATCAGAAGCAACTCACAACGGACCAGCAGCAGGTGGCGACGCTGCAGGGGTTAGCCATGAGCGTGCAAATGGCGCTGAACGATATCGGGGCAATACAGACCTC
>CALFYN010001126.1 GCA_937952345.1 uncultured Acidobacteriota bacterium | reverse complement strand
CAAGTGGGCCTACGCGCCCGCCGGTTGTGGTCTGCTCTACATCCGCGAAGAGAACCTCATGAAGCTGTGGCCCTCCATCGCCAGCGGCTCATGGAACGAACAGAAACTGAACGCCGCGCGCTTCATGAACGTCGGAACAAACAACCGCGCCATCTTTGAGGGCATGATGGCCGGCCTGCGCTTTCTCAAACAACTGGGCCCGGACCGCGTATATGGCCGCATCCACGAACTGGCGCAATACACCTACCAGAAGGCCTCGGAGTCGAAGCACGTGGAGCTGCAATCGGCCGCCGACGACCGGCTCTACGGCTGCCTCATCAGCATCCGCCACAAGCGCACGCAGTTGGATGCGTTCCATGATCTCCTGCGCAAACGCAGGATCTGGGCGGTCCTCGGTCCCAAGCCCCGCCTCAGTTCGCACATTCACACGCGAAAGCAGGACATCGATCTCTACTTCGAAACGATGAACGAAGCATTCACCTAGCCCACCCGCGCAAGGCCATAGCGCTGCTGCCACGGGCCGCGCAAATACTCCAGCACCCGCGCATGCTCTTGCGGCGAAGGCGGGTGCTCCAGAAACGAAAACGCCTCCCGCCGCGCTTCCATCAGCAGTTCCTGGTCGCGCAGCATGTTGGCGATCCGCAGCAGCGGCATGCCCGATTGCTTCGTGCCGAAAAATTCCCCCGGCCCGCGAAGCTTGAAATCCATTTCCGCAATGTAGAACCCGTCAGAGCTGTCCACCATCGTGCGGATGCGCTCCCGGCTGGTTTCGTTCAGCTTGCCCGTGACCAGAATGCAGTGGCTCTGCGCCGCCCCGCGCCCGACACGGCCTCGAAGCTGGTGCAGTTGCGACAGGCCGAAACGCTCCGCCTGTTCGATGATCATCACACTCGCATTGGGAACATCCACGCCGACTTCGATCACAGTGGTGGACACCAGAACATGCACATCGCCCCGTTTGAAACTCTGCATCACGGCTTCCTTGTCATCGGAAGACATGCGCCCGTGCAACAGGCCGATGCGCAGATCGGGAAATACGATCTCCTGCAAATGCCGGTACATTTTCTCCGCCGCCTTCATCGACGCCGTCTCCGATTCTTCGATCAGCGGATACACAACGTACGCCTGATGGCCACGGGCAATTTCGCCTTTGAGAAAGCTCCACACCTGCTCGATGCGGTCTTCCTGCACTTGCGACGTGCGGATAGGCTTGCGTCCCGGCGGCAGTTCGTCGATAACCGACACATCCAGATCCCCGTAAAGCGTCATCGACAGCGTGCGCGGAATCGGTGTAGCCGTCATCACCAGCACGTCCGGAGTCACACCCTTTTCCATCAGCCGCAGCCGCTGCATCACGCCGAAGCGATGCTGCTCGTCGATGATGGCCAGCCCCAGTCGCTTGAAGGATACGTTCTCCTCGAGCAGCGCATGCGTCCCGACAGTGACATGAACCAGCCCTTCGGCGACGAGTTGCTTGATCTTCAGCTTCTCGCGCGCCGACAGCGAACCCGTGATCAGCACCACAACATAACCGAGTTTGTGAAAGAGATTCTTGAGATACAGATAGTGCTGCGTGGCCAGAATTTCCGTCGGCGCAATCAACGCCACCTGGTAGTGGTTTTCCACGGCGATAATGGCCGCTTCCGCCGCCACCAGCGTCTTCCCGCTCCCGACATCGCCCTGCAGCAGGCGGTTCATCGGACGCGGTGCAGCCATGTCCTGGGCAATTTCCTTCAGCACCCGCTTCTGCGCGCCCGTCGGCTTGAACGGAAGCATGCGCACAATCTGTTCGCGCACGCGGTCATTGAGATCGAACGCAATGCCCGGTTCCATCCGTGTCTTGCTGCGCCGCAGTTGCACGCCGCATTGCAGCCAGAAAAACTCCTCGAAGATCAACCGCTGCTGCGCGCGGGAACGGAACGCATTCAGCAGCCGGATGTCTTCACCGTTAGGCGGAAAGTGCAAATGCCGCAACGCCGTGGCGTAATCGGGAAAATGAAACTGTTCGCGAAGCGCCACCGGCATCGGATCCGCCAGTGACCCCAGCGATTCGCACACCCGGTAAATCAGCGTCCGCATCACGCGCGGCGTAATCTTGCCGACGGCTTCGTGGATGGGGACAATGCGCCCCAGGTGCAGCGCCGCTTCGGTGTCGTCATCCGAACTGAGAATCTCAAACTCGGGGTGCATCACACTCAGCGCGCCGGAAAATGAATCGAACTCGATCTTGCCGTACAGGGCGACCTTCAGCCCCGGAACAAGAATCGTCTTCAGGTAATCGCCGTGAAACCACTTCCCAATCAGGACAGAGCGCGAGGCATCGGTGAAACGCGCCTCAAACAGCGCCATCCGCCCGCGCAGCTTCGTGGATTTCGCCGAAGTTACTTCAGCGATCACCGTGGCCATCTCCCCGGGGGCAAGCTGGCCGATAGGCTTTACGTTGGTGCGGTCTTCGTACCGGAAGGGCGCGTAGCCCAACAAGTCTTCCGCGGTGAACAGACCCTTGCCTTCCAGCATCTGCGCACGCGCCGGGCCGATGCCTTTCACGTATTGAAGCGGCGTTGAGAGGTCTATCGGACTGTCACCTTATCGACGGATTGATTTTCGAACTCGTCGGTCACGCGCACGGCAATCGTCACTTCGCCCGCACCATTGCGCGGAATCTCCACCGCGTAATCGAGATCGAGCGAATCGGCAAGCCGCGTCACCGGAAGCGCCGTCAGCCACTCGCCGCCATTGACGCTGTACTCAGCTTTCTCGATCACACTCAGCGCGTCCTTTGCTTTCCAACGAACCGTGAGGTTGCCCGAACCAGGCGTGGCCGCCAGGGCCGAAATCTGCGGCGGCGTGTTGTCGATGAGAAACGGTTCGCTTTCCAGCGACGCCGTCAGTGCCTGCGTTGGCGGATTCGACAACGAATCAGAGGCCGTGATGCGCACCTGATATCGCCCGTCCGGCATCGTCGTGGAATCCCAGGAATAGTGGCGTTCGCGAATGCTCTCCTTCAGCAGTTTCCAATCCCGCTCCGCGGCGCCACGGATTTCCACCTTGTACTGCAGGTTGTCGCCATTATCATCGAAGCTCCGCCACCGCGCCCCAATGTGGCCTTTCGCATAGGTCAGCGAGGACGAACTCGAATCCAGGCTGACCGTCGAAGCCGGACGCCGTCCACCCATCGGAGGCAGCGTCAGCGAAGACGGGCTCGCCGGTGACGGCGCCGTGCTCGGCGCATGAAAGCGATAGTTGGCGGGCGTGGACTCGATCGCATGCAGCACAGGCGCTACGTTCTTCGTCAGGTAAGCAAATTCCAGAAGGCTCACGTTCGGCGATGTGCCGTTGGCCGATGCCGTCAGCTTCAACCGGTATTGCAGGAATCGAGCCGCCGGGCTCGCTACGCGGCCGTGCGTGGAGTTGAAGGGTATGGCCGACCACCCGCTCCAATTCTTCTGCGGGCGATCCAAGTTGCCGCTACGCGTCTCCAATGCCACCGCACCATCCTGCGCATCGCCTTCATAGCGGGCCCGTCCCCAGTAAGAGAACGCCCCCGCGTCCAGGCTCTCGCTTTCCAGCCAGCCCTCCTTCTCAAGTTGCGGACCAAGTTGAAATACCTTGCCCACATTGGCCGTGGCCACATAAACAGCGCCGTTGCGCGACGGCGCCAGTGCCGTGATCTGCGTGGAAATGGAATTGACCAGCGTGGTGTGAAGCCGCTGCGCCTCCAGGCGATAGATGCGGCCTTTGTTCCCCGTCCCCAGCAGCAGCCGCCCTTCACCATCAAACGCAAGCGCGTACACCAATTCAGAAGCATGCTGCCAAACCCGCGTCGGCGCGCCATCGGTGTCGATGCGCCACACTTCCGAGCCCCCCGAGATCGAGGGAGCCGGTGCGATCGTCGCCGGTACCGGAGCAACAGCCGGCCGCGGCGCAGCAGCACCGGCCGCGGGCACCGGTGAGGGCACTGGCGCAGGCGCGGGCGGCGGTGCCACCGCAGCGGTCTTCGCCCCTACCGCGGCGATGTACAGAGTCCCGTCTTTGGCCACAGCCACCGACGTGATCTCCCGCTTCGCCGATTGATACAGCACGAAACCTTCCCCCGCCGGGCTCACCCGGATCACCACGCCCCCAGGTTCAGTCCCGGCAATCAGGTTATCCTTGCCATCAATCGCAATACTGCGAACGTGCGTTTCGTCGGCGGTGAAGAACACCTGCCCTTGCCCGCTTGGCGTTACCCGGTGAATCTCCCCGCGGTCCCCCGTCGCCAGAAAAAGATTCCCCCGCGAATCGAATGCCATCCCCCAAATGTATTTCGCCTTCGGATCGTAGAACACCGAAGATTGCCCGTTGGCCACGCGGTACACTTTGCCGTCGGGGCTTGTAGCGGCATACACGCGGTCCTGCTTGTCAATCACAATGGCCTGAATGGCAGCACCATCCAGTTCCAGCAACGCCTTCCCTTTGCCGCCCGCGTCGATTTGAAAGAGCTTCGCCTTCCCTGCCCCAGGAGCCCCGCCACCCGCGTAAACGTTGCCTTTCGAATCCTCGGCAACGGCCCACAGATACGGCAAATCGGAATCGAAAGCTTCCTTGAAAACCGGAGCCAGGCTCACACGCCCATCGCTGCGCAGAGACACATTGCGGAGCGTGGCTTTTTCGTAATCCCCTGGATCGTAGTGCTGCCAGAAACGGGTTTCGACGGCCACCAGCGTTGCCGTGGCCAGCATAAGGCTGAGAAAAAACTTCTGCATTACTTTACCGTGATCTTGAGGTTGTAGCTGCCGTTGACAACGAAATCGAACGGGATGGCCAGTTGCTGCGACGCGCTCTCACCCGCCGTGAGAAAGCTGCGATTCTGCATCTGCCCGGATTGCATCACGTTCAGCACCGACGATGGCAGGCTCGGCATCGTCTTGTCCCCCGAATAAATCGTGGGGCGCGCTTCCACCAGCGACACATACAGCTTGTTGTTGCTGCGTTCCTGATTGATCAGGCTCACCGTTTGCGGAATGTCCATGTAGCGGTTCACCAGATTCAATGCCGATTGCGTCCGGTTCAATGTATCGGCATCGCTCAACATAATGCGGTGGTCGCCCTTGGAGAGCGACGCCGGCAGCTTGAATTTGAAATCGCGCGCAATGCGCTCACCGCGGAACGGCCGAAGAAAAATCTTCCCCGACACTTCCGAGCCCGCCGCCGCCGAGCTTTGTTCCAGCCATGCAGTCTCAATCGTGGCGATGCGCCGCTTCGGCAGCAGATCGACGATGGCATTCACCCGCTTCAGCCGCGGAACATTCACCGCATTCCCGAACAGCCGGTTGAATTTGTCCCCCCACCATCCGGCCAGTATCATCGGAGCCGGCACCGGCATATCGCTCGGCGCCTGCATTGTCGAAAGGTCAATGGGGCCAAGCCCGTCCAGTTCCACCTTGCCGTTGAAGCGATACGTCACTTCATCCGAAAAATCGTTGACGCCGTTAATCGTATTGAACAGCGTGATCATCATCAGAAACGGAGTCCACCGCTGTTGCACGAATACGTTGAAGTGGAAGTCCTTCTGCTTTTCGATCTTGTCAGCGCCATCGTAGCTGCGCACGGCCAGCGTCACCGGAATCATCTCCGCCGTATCGCCCAGCACCCCCATGATGCCGGAGTGCCGGTCCTGGTGCAGCGCCCCGACCACTTCCGTCGCGTTGGCGATCTTGTTCGGCTGGAAGGCGCTCGACAGCGTCATCAGCACTTCGCCCTTCGCCATCGGCATCTCCACCGGACCCAGATTGAAGAAAGGATGCCCGAACCCCAACACCCGCTTGCCGTCGTTGTAGGAAACCGTGCCCAGTCCCGTCATGGACATATCGCCGCTCACCAGAATGCCCGCAATCGGATCGCCCGGTTGCAGCGCGTTCTGCCATCCCACCGCCGGCTTGTTGGCCAGCAGCGCGCCCGATGCCCCGCCCTGCACGGGATTCAGCCCCATCTGCCGCATCATCGGTCCGAATTCCTGAATCGTCGATTGATGAAATCCCGACATCGTCAGCGGCGTATCGATGGGAACCATCAGCGGAGCGCTCATCGCGCTGCTGCCAGTCGAGGCGCTCAACACCTGCGCCAGCATCCCTTCCGGAATCTCCAGCGCGGCGCGCGGCTGAGCGGCGCCCGGCACTTTCGCCCCGGCCGGCCGCGATTTATCGAAATCGTTGATCTCCAGCATCAGCTCAATCGGCGTGATGCCGCAGATCGCATCCGGCGAAAAAACGCTCAGCCGCAGCGCCACCGCCCCAATCAGTTTGCCGTTCAGATACACCGGCGAGCCCGACATCCCGCCCGCCACATTGGTGCGCTGTGCTTTGCCGCCCATCTTCCCCAGAATCACGTCCTGGCGCGGACCCCAGGCATTCTTCCAAAGCCCGATGATCTCAATCGGCACAGCTTCCGGAGTCGTCCCTTCAAACACCGTCCAGGCCGTGGCTTTCATCCCCGGCTTCAGTTCGGCCGACTTCATGATGGGCACGGGGCCGGCTTTCGGGCGCGGCATCTCGGTCTGTTGCCCAGACAGACTGATACACAGTGCAGCTAACGCAAGGAGTTTCACGGCTGTTCCTATTATCGTCTAATATGATTGGACGGACGAAGGCCACGAAAGTTCCATCCCACGATCCCGGTGTGTGTACCGATGTTCTATTGCACGTTGACCACGGAGCCGGTTGCCTGCAACGTACCCACGCTCTGCACTGCTTGGCTTCACCGTAATGCCGCCGCTGGCGTCGGACGCCGCTCCCGCGCCCTGCTGGGCGCGATCACATACAGCCACGGCGTATTTGTCTTTACGGCTGACACCGTTCAGTTGCCGGCAGTAACACCCGCGGCCACGTTCACCACCTGCGTGAATGAAGGTAGATTGTCGGCCTGCGCCGTGATGAGGAAGCTAAAGGCGGTCGCTGCCGATCCCGAGGTAGCCGAGAAGAGCAAGTTGAAGCCGGTGTTCCCGCCCACCCCCAACGACACAGCGCCAGGCACGATAAACGGAACCTGCAGGGCCGGAAATCCCGTGTAGACGAACGTCGCGCCGTTAGCCGTGATATTCGAGATCGCCGTGATCCTCAAATTCCGTGCCGCCGATCCACCCGTGTTACGCGCATTCATCGATAAGTTGCCGTTGGTCCGTGAACTGACCGTGAACTCGATGACGGGAGGTTGCGCCGCATTGAAGTTGGCGGTGACGGTCAGCGGAGCGTTCACCGTAACCGTCGTGGTGTTGGAGGTGCCGCCCGCGCCGGTCCAGTTCTGCAGAGCAAAGCCGGTCGAGGCCGAAGCCGTAAGCGTGACGGACGTTCCCGGAGCATAGCAGTTAGCGGGGAAGCCTCCCACACCAGTCGCCGGACTCGCCGCCACCGTGCCGCCGTTTGCCGGCTGCGCGTTGAACGTGAGCACATGACACGCAGTCTGGAAATTCGCCGTTGCCGTGAAGTTGCTGTTCGGCTGCACATTGGTGGTGGGCGTAGAACCGCCGGTGGACCAGTTGGTGAAGCGGTATCCGGTTCCGTTGCGCACCTGATTGTCGGTAACGGAAACGGTTTGCGTTTGTCCGGGCGGCACCTGGCGGGTGAGCGGCGCGGGCGCATACGCTCCGGTGGTTCCGATGCGCGCATCGAGCCCTTGGGGATTCGTCGCCACGGTGAGGGTGACGTTCTGGGCCGCGCCACAATTGGCGTTGATGACGATGGGCTCAGTGACGGTGACACTGACGGGGAACGAGGTGTAGGTCTGCGTTCCGATGCTGAAGCTGTTCAATTGCGAGCCCTGGGGCGCGGTGACGCTGTTGATGGTGAGCGTACCGCCGGTGGGTACGATCCACGGGTTGCCCTGAGCCGGCGTGGTGTTGAGCAAGCAACCCCCGCTGTTGTTGAGCGTCACCTGATAGCCGCTGAGCGCGAAGACCACGTTGTAGGACGTACTGCCGGCGGTGGCGGTGACGGACTGCGCCGGCTGAGGATTGGTGCTCGGCACCCAGAACTGGAACGTGTACTGGCGTCCGTTGACCAATTGCGGCGACGTGGTGCGGAGTTCGTACGTTGCCCCGGCGTTCCATGGGAGTGTGACGGAGTTGGTGTAGGTTGCGAGCGCAGTGGCCGTTCCTGCCTGGAATTGCAGTCCTGCGTTGGCGGGAGTGGTGGCGATCGTGACGTTGACGGTGGAAGGACCGCCGGAGCTGAGGGAGGCCGTGAATCCGAACTCGCTGTCGGCGTTGCCGGCGCGGGCCGTGCCGGCGACGTCGATGCTGACCGGGGAAGACGCCGGCCCCGCGCCTTCCGTGCGGCGGAGACGGAAGGTGACGCGCCGCGAGGCTCCGGCGGGGATATCGCCGACGCGGATGGGAAGCTGCGTTTCGAGCACGTAGCCGTCGGGTCCGCCGATGTCGTGGATTTCGACGGAGAAGGCGTCCACCGGGCCTTCGTTCTTCACTTCGATGGAGCCGTCGAGGAGGTTGCCGGTAAAGGTGTAGGTGCCGGTGCCGCCGATGACGACTCCGCCTGTGAGACAGGCGGATCCGGCAGGACAAGTGACGGCGCGCTTGCATTTGCCGAGGCCGGCGTTGCGAATACTGTCGAGTTCGGCATCGGTGAGAGCGGAGCTGAAGAACTCGAACTCGTCAATGATGCCGTTGGTGCTGTATGGGCCGCCGGGGAGGTAGCCGAGGCGGAGCTTCCTTTTGTTCACAGGTGAAAAGGCAGGCAGAGTTTGGCTGCTGATCGCCCCATATGACGTACCGTCGATAAAGAACCGCGGCACTTTGCCGGGCTCGGCAACCACCGCAATGAAGTGCCATTGGTCGTCGTCAAGGGCAGGAGCCGAGAGATTGATGTCCCAATTCAGCACGCCGCTGTTGGTTTGGTCACTGCTGACATAGCGAAGCCGACCGTTCTGCATGTACAAGGCGTAGCCTTTGTAGAAGCCAGTCGTGGTGTTGATGTGCATCTTCTCGACGAGGGGGCGCGCCGGAGTGGTTCCCGCCGCCGGCCGCGCATACCTGATCCAAAGATCGATGGTGTGGGGCGACGATGCGCTGACTGGATTGCCCGCCGCGATACTGAGCGATTCCATGTAGCTGCCGCTGTTGGTGAGTTGGACGGCTTGTCCGTGCTTGCCGTTGGCGACGATGACGGGCGATGGAGATCCTTGGGAACCTGCAGTCCAGTTGGGTACGGAGACGTACGCAGCCGCGAGATTGGCGGTGGCCGTTGCCGCGCCTGTTGAGATGTCGTCGAAACCGTACCAGAGGCGGAGACCAGTGGGGAGGTTTGCGAGGCAGGCCGGCTTGCACTTGCCGTTGCCCCTCGCGATGTAGATGCCGTTCACTTCGGCGGCGGTGAGAACGCGGTTGAATAGCTCCACTTCGTCGAGGATGCCCTGGTAGGGAACTGCTCCCCCGAATCCACCACCCAAGCGAAATGAGGATGCGTTGTTGACATTCACTCCAGGAATGTTCGCCGGTCCACTGGACGTAATCGTTCCCGTGAACAGCGCCCCATTGATGTAGAACGCCGGCGCAGCGCCCCGTCGTGCAACCACGGCGATGTGGGTGAAGGAACCGGTGGGGATGTTCGCGTTTTGCGTCTGCCACCGATCGTTGGCTCCGCTTCCCGACACGCCCAATTCGAGTTCCAGATTCGGCCCCGCGGTGGGTTTCACCAGCGCGACATACCATCCAGCCCCCAGTCCGAGTTTGCTCGCCACGAAGCCACCGGAAGAGCCCGCCAACGGAGAAACCCAGGCGTCCACGGAGAAGTCGCCGATGCCGAAATCCAATTCCGGCGATGGAGACGCCACATTAGCGAATCCGCCATTGAAAAAGTTCTGTCCGCCAGCCACCACTCCTGGCGCGGGGCCTACTCCACCGATTCGGGCGAGGGTGTCATTCGTTCCTGCAATATCGGCGTGCGTAACGCCCGCGGCAGTACCCGTTTCATCCAGCGGATACCACGCCACCATGCCGTTCATGTTGATGGGATAGCAGACGGGGGGCAACGCGCAGGTGACGGTAATCGTCGTGTTGCCCTGCACATTCGTCAGTTGCGCCGCGTTGCCAACCAGTGTCAGCGGCCCGCCCGGCGATGCTGTCACGGTTCCGATGGTTCCGCCAGTGAAGGTGAAGGACACATTCCCACCAACCGGCACGGAAATCGTGTTGCCCACCGCTGCCGGATTCGATGTGAAGCTCGTGCCCGGCGTACAGTTCTGGTACACCACAGTGACCGTGTAGTTCGCCGGTGGCGGCAGAGGAGCAGGCTTTTCACACTTGCCCACTGTTGCGGCATCGAAGACCTGTTTGAAGAAGGAGTCGGGCTTCGCGACGTTGAATATCTCTACCTCATCGACATCGCCGGTGAAGGGAAGACTGATTCCGGTGGTCCAGGATGCGGACCCCACTCGCAGCGGGGATGTGCTGTTGACATTCGGGGCTGCCGCACTGCCGGTAAAAGAACTGGGGGCAACGGGCAACCCATCGATAAAGAAGGAGACCACACTGAGATTCAGCCCAATGGGCCCGGGGGCGTAGCGGAACCCCACCATGCGCCAGGACGCGGAAGCCAACGCCTGGCACGCGGTGCTCCACTGGCGCGCTCCGCTGGTGTCGCGGACGACAAGCGTTAGTCTCGCGGAGCCGGTGCTGCATGCAGGCGTCCCTTGCGTCAATCCGAACCACCAACCGGTGGTCGCGCTGCTCTTGCTGATGAGGACGGCGTCGGTGGGGTTGGCGGCGCGATCGGACCAGCGCATCCATAGATCGGCGGAGAAGGGAGCCGATGCAAAGTTCAGGCTGTTGGAAGACGGGGCTTCGAGGTAGCGTGTGCCGACGGAGAGCATGTCGCCGACCTGGCCTCCGGTTTGCGTTGCGCCGCTGCTGACCGTGGCATTGTTGCCGGTGAGCGAGAGATCGCCGACGAAGGTGGAGCCTGCCGCTTCAAAGCCGTACCAGGCGACCAATCCGGGCTGCCAGCTCGTCTTGGGAACGCACACCGGAACGGGCACGGGAGTGCACTTGCCTTTGGCATCGGCGAGATAGATGGAATCGGCTTCGGCCTTGGTGAGGGCGCGGTTGAAGAATTCGAGTTCGTCAATCCAGAAGGCGGTGGGCGGATTGACGCCGCTCAGCCGGATGGGGAAATTGTCGCGACCCACCGTGAGCAGAACGTTACTGTTGACTGAGCCTGTAGTCAGCATCGCCGGATTCGCGGTCAACGCATCGGTCGCGCCGTCGATGTAGAAATTCACTGAGGCTGTGCGGGAAACCGACACCGTGACGTGATGCCACTGATTGTCGGCCAGGTTCTTCGTCCCCGTCCATAGACGCCGGGCTCCGCCTACTCCCATTTCGAAACTAAGCGCGCCATTGGGTTGCAGGGACGCCTTGTAGCCCTGCATGGCGGTGAACGCAAGCCCGCTGTAAGCAGATTTGTCGAGAATGTTACGGGCGACGGGATTCACTTGGGGGCGAATCCAGAAATCGAAGGAGAAGTCGCCGGTGCCGAAATTGTGTTCGGTGACGTTGAGGGCCTGTAAGTGGCCAGTGTCTTCGGCGGTGAGAAACACCCCTTGCGCCACCTTGGCCGCGGCGTGGGTGAGCGTTCCGTTGAGCTTGAGCCCCACGTTGACCGTGGTGGAGTCAGCGAACAGGGCGACCGGAGGGAGTTCTTCGAACTTGTACCAGCTCACCATGCCGTCGGGCGGGGCGACGCAGCCTTTGTCGTCGCGGGCGCATTTGCCGAGGTTTTTGGCGGCGATGATTTCCTGAATATCTGTCTCGGTGATGGCGGCATTGAAGATTTCCAACTCGTCGATCAGGCCATCGGTGAGAGAGGTGGAAGCGTTGAAACCGCCAACGCGCAGTGGGGCGGGACTGGAGATGCTGGCAGTGATCATGCCGGTGCCAAAGGTCTGCGTGCTGGGACGCAGCACTCCGTCGATGTAGAACTCGGGGGCCGGCTGATTGCGGCGCACGACAACGGCTACGTGATGCCACTGATCGTCGTCCACGCGCGAGCCGGTGGTTGTCCAGGCGGCCGCAGTGGTCGGACTGCCGGCCTGCGTCATGCTGAGGGCGAGCAGCCCATTGCTCAGGAACACCGAGTACCCGCCGCCGTTCGTGGCGCCGCCGAACTTGTCGACGATGGAGCGGGGTCCGGAGTTCTGGGGATATTTGATCCACGCATCGACGGAGAAGTCGTTGGTGGTCATATCGAGCTCGGGCGCGTGGTCGGCTGTGATCTGCGCCGGCCCGCCGCCGGTGCCGAGCCGCAATGCCTGTCCGACGTAGCCTGTGGCGCGAACCACGGTGCTGCCGGTCACGGGCGCCAGGTGGTTGTTTGCACCTCGGCGGTCGGAGGAGATGGTGGTGGTGTCCTCAAAGGACCACCATCCGACGAGGCTCGCAAGCGAGGATTGAGTGGCGCAGACAGCGGGCACTGTGGTGCATTGGATGTCGATGGTCTTGCCTGCGGCATCGGCGACCACGGGGCCGGAGATAGAATCAACTTGTGCGTTGGCTTGGGGAATGGCGTTGCCTGTGACGGTGGCCCCTTCCGCCACCCAGATGCCGCTGCCGTTGGCGACCGGGATGCCGTTGAGAGTGGCGCGGCAGGAGCCGGTGATGTTGACTCCGACGTACCATTGCTTTTCGAAGCAGGCGCAGTAGGTGTCGGGGACGGGGAAGGCGGCGGGGAGGCCGATGATGGAGAGACTGGGGTTGGCGGACGGATCTCCGCACTGAGTGGGATCTTTCACCCATCCGTTGAAGAGGTAGCGGGGATCGGTGGTGAGTCCGGTGCCTTGCGGGGAAGTGGTGGAGATGCTGACCGTGGCGCCGACGGCAACGGATTCGGTTACGGAGTTCGCTGTCGAGTTGATCGTGACAACTGGGGTGACGTCTGTGGGGGCGTTGGTGACAACGGCTTTGGCTTTGAGCAGGGTGCCAGGGGGGGTGGCAACTCCCAGTATGGGAGCTGTAGGAGGCCCAGCCATGGTGCTCACGATGGCTGTACTGGTATCCAGTTCACCCGTCGTGGGATCGATATCGAAGGCACTGAAGTAGATGCTTGGATTGCTGAACCAAGTCATGTACAGCCGCCGGTTGACGGGACTGACAACAACGGAATAGCTGTAATGCGCAAAACCTGTGGGCGTCAAGTGCGGGTTGGCGCCACCGCTGGAGACATTATCAAGCACCAGAATGTACGAGGAACCATATAGACCCGCTGGCCAAGTCGAGAAGTAGGCCCGGTCACCAAGCGGATCAAAATCGAGGTCAGCAGGTGTGAGATTGTCGATACCAGTCCCACTTGCGGTCTTGGCGCCGGTGATGGAGATGTAATTCGTGATTGTCCCCGGATTGCTGGAACAGATATCGATGACGCCGATCTGGCGGGTTGCTGGATCCACGTTGCCGCTGCTATTTAACTGACCGGATGGAAAGTAGGCGAAGCAGCCTAGTTTTGTTTCGATCTTGATGGAGCCAAATACGTGGTTTGAACCCGTAGAAACGACGGAAGCAACGCCGGTAGCCAGATCCAGATCGACTAAGTCCTTGCTGCTGCCTCCGTCCAAACCGAGTATGCGGGTGCCTTGTGGATTGATGGTCAGCACCGTGACAGACTGCGGAAGGGGAATGCTTCGCAGTGGAGGTCCGACGGTTTGGGACGTAACCCCGGTTTGCAACCCGCTGATGTCGTATTCATGAATGGTGCCGGCATATCCACCGGTGCCTGCGCCAACGTACAGCCGTGTCAGCGAATCATTGACTGCGATGGGGCCCGCCACGGAACTTGGCGGTACGACGGAGGCCAATCGGACGAAGGTGCCGGTGCCTGCCCCATCCGGGGTGTACTCCAGAATCCCAACCCCGTTGAATACTGCGCTGGAAACGAAGAGGCGAACCACGTTGGTGCCGGGGATGTACCGGGCGATGGGCTTGCGCGTCGAATGCAGAAACTGCTGACCTAGCGCGCCATTGGCGAATTGAGGAGCCTGGGTACCCATTAGGGTCTCCCAAACCTGCATCGAGTCCGGTCGCAGCGTACCGTTCTTATTCTCTTCGGTGGCAAACACGACGTCGTTCTGGGCGAACGCCGCTGCCGGCGCAAGAATGCCGATCCAAGCCGCAAGCAGAGCAGGACTACGTCGATGGAGCCTCATGCTCCCTGATGCGGGGAATCGGGCAATCCGGGGTCACAAATTCTCCCCTAAGGTGAAAACTATGCCTTACCGCCCCGTCACCAGATACTCACCAGAAACTGCGTCCACAAAAATAGAATAATTGCTCGTGCTCACGCTCTCCCCCCAGATCACCCGCCACGCCGGGTTCGGAAAGCGCGGCGTATACTCCAGCAGGAAGTTCACCGGCATGTCCGGGTTCTTCTTCATGTACCCCGTGCTCTTCTCCGCCGCCACTTTCCAGACCTGATCGCTATCCGTCTTCAGCGCCGCAATCAGGAACGGCTTCGCCTGTCCGCGCCTCCCGCTGAAGCTCTCGTCGTGTCCGCCGAAAACCCCCTTGTGCAGGTTCCCTCCCGCTTCAATCACCGAATACGTGTAAGGCTTCAAACGCCCCTTCGACGGCGAAACAAACAAGACCTGCCAGGCGCCGTACTTCCCTTCCCCGGACTTCACTTCGGGAAGAGCAATACTGTTCAACTGCAGCGGCTGCAGGTCCGGGGCCCAACTGCGGGCGGCGGTGTACATCTGATAAAAAGCATAGCGTCCGGTCACGGGCTCTGGCGGCTTTTCCGGCTCCTTCTTCTTGGCTTCTTGTTTCGGAGCTTCCGAGCACGCAGAGGCGAGTATGATGGCCGGAGCAAGGATGATAGACCGGCGGTCGATGTTCATATTTTCATTCTACATACCACCGCGAGACACCTGCGAAATACTGTGACATAATCAAGCCAATACCGCACCCCGGCGGCTTTCAAAGGAGTACCTCGATGCATCGCTTCTTCGATTGGAAGAAATTCTCTCTGGGTCTCGCGCTGGCAGCATGCGCGCAACTGGCACTGGCACAGGATCCAGCCCCGCCGGCGGCCGGCGGTGGCGCAACCGGCGGAGGGTCCACCGGCGGCGGCATCGGCGGAGCCAGCACCGGAGGTACGGGCGGCGGTGTCCCCGGCGGCGGCAACACGGGGCAACCCGGACGCAATACGCCCACGTTCCCCAACGATCCGCGCACCCAGCAGCCGCAACGTTCCCCCTTCCCCGACCAGATGCAGCGCCCCATCTTTCTGTCCGGCAAAGTCGTTCTCGACGACGGTACACCACCCCCCGAGCCGGTCACCATTGAACGCGTCTGCAACGGCGTCCAGCGCCCCGAAGGCTACACCGATTCCAAGGGCCGCTTCAGCTTCCAGCTTGGCCAGAATTCGGCCGTCATGGCCGACGCCAGCGTCAATTCCAACGACGGATTCGGCGACCCCAGCAGTTCCCAGCGCTCCGGTGGATTCGGCGGCTTCGGCGGCAATAGCCGCGGCATCAGCGAACGCGACCTCATGGGTTGCGAACTGCGCGCCTCCCTCCCCGGCTACCGCTCCGAAGTCGTGAACCTCAGCGGACGCCGCTTCATGGACAATCCCGATGTCGGC
>CALFYN010001125.1 GCA_937952345.1 uncultured Acidobacteriota bacterium | reverse complement strand
TTTCCATTGCCGGCGCCAAGGCCATTCTCGGCGTTCCGGATGCCGTGTGGGTGGGCGCCGCATCCGGCGCAATTCCCATCGATACGAAGACGAACAAGGCAGGCGAACGCATCGCATCTTTGCAGGCCCCCTGCGCGGGATTGGCCACGGGCTTCAATAGCACGTGGGTCCCCGATTGTACCGATGGCGCGATTCTGCGCCTCGCGCCGAAAACCAATGAAAAGAAGACTGCCGTTGCTTCCGGGGCCGCAGCAGTGATGCAAGGAATCGCCGCCAGTGACGACAGCATCTGGGCTCTCACCGACGGCAAAGGAACACTTTCCCGCATCGACCCCGAGACTGCGAAGATCGTCGCCGAAACGCGCCTTCCCGCAGGCTGTACCAGCGTCATCCATGCGGAAAAATCGCTGTGGGTTACCTGTCCGTCGACGGGCGAAGTGCTTCGCCTGAACCCCCTAACCAACCTCGTGGACAAGCGCATCGAAGTAACCGGCGGCCCTCGCTCCGTGGTGTTCGCCGATGGCTCCATCTGGGTGCTTGGTGGTGAGAACGGCAAAGTTTCGAAGGTGGACGTGAAAACGAACAAAGTCGCGGCCTCGGTGGACCTCCAGATCCCCGGTGCGGAGGGCGAAATCACGGCCGGCGCGGGATCCATTTGGGTCACCGCCAAAGGCTTTCCTCTCAGCCGCATCGATCCGAAAACGGATCAGGTCATGCAGCAGTTTGCCGGCGTGGGCGGTGGAGCGCTTCGATTCGGCGCCAACGCCCTTTGGCTGGTGAATACGGAAAGCCAGACAGTCTGGCGCGTCGACCCGAAGCGCGTCCTGGCCACCTTCGCCGAATAGCCTGCTCTATTCCGCCACTTTGGACAGAATGTGCGCCAGCACGGCGTCCTTTCTACAGGCGCTGCCGGTTCCTTTCCAGATCCGGATCGCCATCTCCATCTTCTGATCGGTGACTTCGATGGTCACCGCGCGCCTCTTCAGCAGGTTCCCTGCCTGTGCCAGCTCCGGAATCGGTTCGCATTCCCCTGCCGCCTCCACAACCCGCGACAGGATGGCGTCCCAGCGCCGTGCCCGTTCGCGCACCGGCAAACCTCGCCGCGTGGGATCCAGGCGCAGGATTTCCTCTACACGCGCCACCGCACTCTGCGCCTCCGTATTCGCCGGGTCCGCCTTGGCCGCGCGCCGGTACGCGTCCAGAGCCAGCGCGTCCTTGCCTTCCACCAGCCTGGCATCGCCCAACCCCAGCCATGCCCCGGCATCCGCTGGAAAATGCCCAGCCAGCGCCGCATAGGCTTCTTCCGCCTGCTCCGGCGATCCATACCCCTTCACCATTTCCGCCGCCTTTCTCCCCATCGCCGGATCGTCACCACGCCGGCCGATCATCGACAACAGCAACGACACGGCTTCGCCACGGCGATCCGACTCAGCAAGCAGCGTGGCGAAATCCAGTTGCGCGCTCCTGCGGCGTGGTTCCTCCTCCGCCGGCCATTCCTTTGCCAGAGCCTGGCGATAGAGCTGGATCGCCTTCTCCTTGTCACCCTCCGCTCGCGCAATCTCGGCAAGCCCCAAGGCGACGGGACCATTCTCAGGCTGAACTTTGGCCACGGCGCTCAAATAGGAAGCGGCTTCCGCATAGTGGCCTGTCCGCACTAACGCCAACCCCAGTGAGGCCCGCGTCTTCACGTCCTGCGGAACATGCGCCAATGAAGTTCGGAATGCCGCCACGGCATCGTTGAGTTGTCCTTGCTGCAATAATTCCGTGCCGGTCTGATAGGCCTCCAGGCCCTGATCACTGCGGTGAGAACGCTGCCAGAACAGCAGCCCGGACACAAGCAGGATGGCCGCCACGGTGATGGCGGCGACAACGGGAAGCCAGTCCTGGCTGCGTTTGGGAGTCCGGTTGTGTTCCGCCGCGCGCGACAGCTTCTTATAAGCTTGCAAGGCATCTTGCGTGGTGAGCACACCAATCTCCTTCGCGCCCGCGCGGCTCACCACCACCACTTCATCGATGCCCGCTTCTCCCATCCGCTGCAATGCCGAATCTACGGGATCATCCGGGTGGACCTGGCGGTTCTCCGGCAGCCTCGGAACGTCCGAGGCGGATGCGGGCAGAGGACGCATCGCACGCTCCACACTCAACGGTTCCAGTCGGTGGGCGGCCGATGGCATCGCGATGCCATCCTGGCGGGACAAAGCTTCGTAGATCGGCAGGCGCTGCAGTTTCTGTGCCAGAAAATAGCTGCACAGGTTCGCAATCATCAGCGGCACGATGATCGTGTAGTCGCGCGTGACCTCGAAAATCATGATCACGCTGGTCATGGGGGTGCGAACAATACCGGCGAACGCCGCTCCCATCCCCACCAGTGCGTACGCGCCGGCGTTGCCGGTGTGATCCGGAAAAAGAGAATGGGCCACCTGCCCGACAATGCCTCCCAGCATCGCGCCAATGAAAAGACTCGGACCGAAAATGCCGCCGGCATTGCCCGAACCGTAGCAGGTCGCTGTGGCGATCATTTTCAGAACCAGCAGCAACAGCATCATCTGCAAAGCCATCTGCCCGTTCAGAGCATCGTTCACCAGGTTGTAGCCGACCCCCAGCACGCCCGGCGCGGCCAACGCCAGCAATCCCACGGCGAGCCCGCCCACGGCAGGGCTGAAGGGCTTCATATGCTGTGGCGCCTTCTGGAAGAACGCGCGCTGCCATAGCAGCAGTCTCACGAAGCCCGTCGCCACCAGCCCGCCCAATCCGCCCAGCAAGGCATACACAAGAAACTCCAGCGGGTGCACAAGCTGGTAAGAGGGTACGTGGAACAGGGGTTCATCTCCCAGAATCAGCCGCAACACAATCCAGGAAGTCGCCGCCCCAATCACCACCGATCCCACCACGCGGGCATGCAGATCCGCCAGGATCTCCTCCAGCGTGAACAGCACCGCCGCCAGTGGAGTGTTGAATGCCGCCGCCACAGCCGCGGCCGTTCCCACCGGAATCAGCGATCGCAGGTGCTCCTCTTTCAGTCCCAGCCGTTGCCCGGCGAAAGAGGCGATTCCCGCGCCGATATGCACCGAAGGGCCTTCACGCCCCAGCGCCACTCCACTGCCCAGAGAGATGGAGGAACAAACAAACTTCCCAATGACAGTGCGCAACCCGATGATGCCATTTTGCAGAACCAGCGCCACGCGTGTTTGCGGGATGCCGCTGCCTCTGGCATCCGGAAAGAAATTGTACAGAAGCCATCCGCCAATCAGCGAGCCGATGATCGGGCTCAGCAGCCTTTGCATCGGACCCGCAGTCACCAGGATGCTGCCCATTCTCTCCGTCACCGCCACAAACGCCACGATGATCAGACCGACAACCGCACTGGTCACCAGCGCCAGCACCAGGAGAATCTTCTCCTCATGCTCTTCCAAATCCAGTTGTTCCAACCGTCGCTGCATCGGACGCAGCAACTTATTAAAGGCCTGCACAGCTCGAACCATCTCTACTATTCTCCCAGCAGGGCCGCGGCAAATCCAGACAAAGTGCTCCCATGCATCCCTCCACCACGATACATAAATTGAGATTGCGTTAAGATCGGTGGAATGTCTCGACTCCTGGTTCTTGCTCTTGCCGTCTCTTGTTGCGATGGCTTTGCCCAGCAGCCTGCAGCGCCTCAATCCGGCCAGGCCCCGCCTGCCCGCCGCGTTCGCCCGCCCGCCCCCACACGCGATCCGCACACGCCGGGCTACGTCAAGGCCAAAGAACTCCCCGATGGCGAGGTCCCCTCCCCCAAGCAGAACGGTAACTTCATCATCGGCCCCACTCATCCCGCGGCTCCCGAGATGTCCGTAAAAGAAGGCGTGCCGCAAGGCCAGGTCTTCGAGTTCACCATGGAGTCGAAAGACAGCAAGATCTACCCCGGCATCGCCCGCGAGCCGAACACCTTCGCACGGCCTGATCCCGACAATCCCGGCAAACTGCTCGTCAATAGCTATCCCGCGCCCTACACACGCCGCGTCGCCGTCTATGTGCCGCGCCAGTACGTGCCCGGTACCGAAGCCCCCTTCCTGGTCGGCGCCGATGGTCCCGACCGCATGCTCTTCACCGCTCTCGACAATCTCATTGCCGAGAAGAGAATACCCGTCATCATTGCCATCTCCATCGGCAACGGAAGCGGCGATGCACAGGGCAGCCAGCGCGGACTCGAATACGACACCATGTCCGGACTCTATGCGCAATTCGTCGAAACCGAAGTCCTGCCGCTTGTGGAAAAGAAATACAACGTGAAGCTCACCAAGGATCCCGAAGGAAGAGCCACCATGGGCTGCAGTTCCGGCGGATCAGCGGCCATGGCCATGGCTTGGTACCGCACCGACCTTTATCACCGCGTGTTGAGCTACTCCGGCACGTTCGTCTACCAGCAATGGCCCTACAATCCCGAAACGCCGCACGGCGCCTGGGATTTCCATGAGACCCTCATTCCGAACAGCCCCAGAAAGCCCTTGCGCATCTGGATGCATGTCAGTGATCGCGACAACCTCAATACGCGCGACAACTATCACGATTGGGTGCTGGCCAACGAAAACATGGCCAAAGTGCTGGCCGCCAAAGGCTACCCCTACCAATTCGTATTCGCCAAAAACGCCGGCCACTGCGACCGGACGGTGAAAGCGCAGACTCTGCCGCTCGCTCTCGAATACGTGTGGCAGGGCTACAAGGGCAAGTGAGCCCTTCCTAGCCTCGCTTATCCGAACGCAGCGGCTTCCCATTGCGCTGCAGCAACCGTTCCACACGCAGCAAATTCAGCATCAGGTAGCGGGGATGGTGGTAGTTCTCCGCACGCTTCATGTCGGGAGTCGGTGTGACGTGCCGGTCGCCGATCACCTGCCACAGCGGAGACCCCAGCTTCTTCATCGGAAAATGCGCGCGTGTGTATTCGTCCAGCGTAGTGTAAAAGCGCTGCGCCCACGCATCGCCGGTTTGCTCAATCATCATCAACGCTCCGATCAGCGCCTCCTGATGCGGAAACAGTGTCTTGTCCAGCGTCCAGTCATTCGTGTCCACATTGCGCAGGTTGCGCAGCAATCCGCCGAACACACGATCCTGGGCCACTTCGCAGTGCCGCTCGAACAGCTCCGCCACGCGGTCGAAGAGCGCATTGTCCTTCCGGCGCAACGCCTCGTCCATCACCATCCATAGCGTTTCGATGGCATGGCCCGCATAGACGAACTTCTCGTAATCATCGCGGGGGCGGCTGTAATCATGGCGGATCAGCTCATTCAGCAGCCGAAAACGCGGATTGTAGTGGCGATTCAGAATGGCGTCGATCGAGCGGTCATTGATGTGTTGCAACTCCGCGTCCGGGCGCATCGCCAGCATTTGCGTGGTCGCTCGAATCAACACCATCCATACACCCAGCACACGGGCGCCGGGAAAAGCCGGCGCATTCGGCCCCAGGTAGGTCTGCCCGATCGAAGGATGATAGTCCGGCAGATCATAGCGGCGCACGCACTTCAGAACGATCTGTTTGGCATCGTCCCAATACCGCTGATCGGCGGCCGCCTTTGAGAATTCGGCCATTCCTTCGGCAATGAAGAGATCGCTGTACACTTCCGTGTCCGCCGGACTGGCCGCTGCGCCATCCCGCGCCAGCGCCTTGGGCCAGAACGCATCGCCCGTCGGACGGCTCTTTTCGATCAGCCGCAGCGAACGCGCCGCAATGTCGAGATACTTCTGTTCCTTGCCGAAATGGTTGTACAAGTACGAAAACACCCACGTGCCACGGCCTTCATACCACGCCGTTTTGCCCGCTGACACCAGTTGCCCCGACGGCGTCACCGTGCAATGAAATCCGCCGTACTGCTTGTCCACAACGTACTTCTCGTGGAAGGGAACGTAGTCTTCAAACAAATCCTTGCGGTACTGGCTGCGCCTTGCCTTCCAATCCATCGGCTGGGCGCCCGCCGCGAGCGGTGCCGCGGCGAGAAGTGTGCCAAACATCCGGCGGTGCATCATGGACATAGTATCTCGCGCGCCATCCGGCGTATTCTACAGACATGAACAGACGCGCGTTCTTCGGAGTCTCCACAATCGCCGCCAGTCGCATGTTTGGCGCACCCATCGCCAACAAGCGTGAGCGCATGATGCAGTGGCTTGCCGGAAAGACCGATCCCAACTACACACCCGCCGCTTTCTTCCTCCACTTCGGCAACGAATACAAAAACGGCGTCGCCGCGGCTCGCCGCCACCTGGAGTATTTCCGCCACACGGACATGGACTTCGTCAAAGTCCAGTTCGAGCAGACCTACAGCCGGCAGCCATTCCTGCAGAAACCCGCCGACTGGGCCAAGCTCAGCTTGCGCAAACTCGACTTTTACGAACCCTTGCTGGTCACCGTGCGCGAACTCGTGAAAACCGCGAAGAAAGACGCATTGATTCTGATGACGCTCTATTCGCCCTATATGTGCGCCGGCCATTGCGCCACATCTCCCCTGCTGAAGCAGCACCTCGAGGAGAATCCCGATGCCGTCAAGCGCGGCATGGAGATCCTCACCGAAAGCCAGATGCTCTTCGTCCGCGCCTGCATCCAGGCGGGTGTGGACGGCTTCTACATGTCCACCCAAGGCTCCGAGGCAAAGCAATTCTCGCAGCCCGCCATCTTCGCCAAATACGTCAAACCGTTTGATCTCGTTTCCATGCGCGAGATCCACGCCTCCTGTCCGTTCAATATCCTGCACGTCTGCGATTACAACGCACCCTACTCCAATTACGACGCCGTGCGCGACTACCCCGGACACGTCGTGAACTGCAACACACGCCTGATCGGAAAAGAGATTTCACCCCACCAGATTGCCGGCTTCTTCGCGCGTCCCTACATGGGCGGCCTTGACCGACACGGCATCCTCGCCAAAGGCACTCCGCAACAGGTCGAAGCCGAGATCCGGCGCGTCATCAAAAGCGCTCCGCGGCAGTTTATCCTTGGCGCCGACTGCACGGTGGCCGGTGAAACTGATTGGAACCGGCTGCGCCACGCCATCTCCGTGGCCCACCAGATTGGCAGTTCGATTGCCTGACAAACACTTACGAAATCGCAGGGGAGCTGTAACACCCGCTAGTTCTTGGCGAATTGCCCCACTCGATGGGTGCATTCACGCAACGTGTGGTCAAATCGCGCACAGGTGACGCTGAAACCAGTCCTTCGCCAGGCGAGTCACCTCCTCCAGTGCTCCCGCCTCCTCAAACAGGTGCGTCGCCCCAGCTACCACAACCAGTTCCACATCCCCGTCCATGCGATGTTGCGCGGTGCGGTTCAGCCGGAGCACATCGTGGTCCTCCCCGCCGACAATCAGCAGCACAGGGCAAGTCACCGCCGAAAGAGTGTCTCCCGCCAGATCCGGCCGTCCGCCACGCGACACGATGGCATAGATCCCCTTCGTGCGCGTCGCCGCCACCAATGCCGACGCCGCTCCGGTGCTTGCCCCGAAGTATCCAACCGGGAGTTTGCTGGTAGCCGCGTTCTTTCGAAGCCACTCCGTCGCCGCCACCAGGCGTTCCGCCAACATCGGAATGTCGAAGCGGTTTTCCACGAAACGGTCCTCTTCCGGCGTCAGCAGATCCAGCAACAAAGTGGCGAAACCCGCACGGTTCAGCTCCGCCGCCACAAACCGGTTGCGGTGGCTCATGCGGCTGCTGCCGCTTCCATGCGAGAACAAAACAACCGCGCTCGCGTGCTCGGGAACCATCAGGTCCCCTTCAATTCCGTACGGCGCTATCCGTATCATAAACGCCTCCTGAAGGCAGGCCGGAATGGGACTGCTCCAGAAGGTTTGCCACCAAACCTGTCCAGCCAGTCTGATGGCTGGCCCCGATTCCCATTCCCGTGTCGCCGTGGAAATACTCGTGAAACAGAAGCAGATCCCGCCAATGGGGATCGTTCTGAAAAAGCTCTGCAGTTCCGTACAAAGGGCGGCGCCCGTCGCGGCCGCGTACGAAAATCCCGATCAGTCTGCGTCCGATCTCCGCGCTCACTTCCGCAAGCGTCATCATGACCCCCGATCCGCTCGGACACTCCACCCGGAATTGCGGCCCCAAAAACTCATGGAACCGCAGCAGCGATTCCATCAGCAAGAAGTTCATCGGCATCCACACCGGTCCCCGCCAGTTGGAATTGCCGCCAAACAGCCCGGATTCGGCTTCCGCCGGCTCGTACCGCACACTGTAGCGGGTGCCGCCAAGAAGGATCGAATAGGGCTCCGCAAGGTGAAACCGCGACAGTGAGCGAATGCCGAAGGGGGACAAAAACTCCGCTTCATCCAGCATCACCGTCAGCACACGCCGCAGCCGGTCCCGATTTACCAGCGACAAAAAACGCCGGATGTTGGTCGCCGTCGTCAGTGTTTCCAGGTGATCGGAAAATTCCGGCAGATTGTCGATAAAATGCTGCATCCGGCGCTTGAATCCGGGCACTGTGTCCACCAACTCCGACTCCAGAATGCTCGCGGCGAAGAGTGGCGTCAACCCCACTATCGACCGTACACGCAGCGGCTCCGCCTTCCCGTCCGGCAGCCGGAGCACGTCATGGAAAAATCCGTCCTGCTTATCCCACAACTGAATGCCCTGCCCGGCAATGTTGTTCATCGCGCGCGCGATGTAGACGAAATGCTCCAGAAACTTCGATGCCACGTCCTCATAGGCCGCATTCTCCTTGGCCAGTTCCAGCGCCATCTCCATCATGTTCAGGCAGTACATCCCCATCCAACTGGTGGCGTCGGATTGCTCCATGTGGCCCATCTCCGGATGCAGCGCACTGCGGTCGAATACGCCAATGTTATCCAGCCCCAGGAAACCACCTTCGAAGACGTTCGATCCGTCCTCGTCCTTCCGGTTCACCCACCACGTGAAGTTCAACAGCAGCTTGTGGAAGGCGCGTTCCAGGAAACTCCGGTCCGCACTGCCGAAACGCTCCTGCTCCATGCGGTACACACGCAGAACCGCCCACGCGTGCACCGGAGGATTCACATCCGAGAAGTTCCATTCGCAGGCCGGCAATTGCCCGTTCGGATGCATGTACCACTCCCGCAACAGTAGAAGCAGTTGATCCTTGGCAAAGTCCGGGTCCATCAAC
>CALFYN010001124.1 GCA_937952345.1 uncultured Acidobacteriota bacterium | reverse complement strand
CCAGGTTTGCGTGGCGAAGGGCTTGCCGAGGAGGAATTTTCCGGTGACGCGGTCCAGCACGTAGTAGAAGCCTCCGCGGTGAGCCCAATAAACCAGCTTGCGCTGCTGCCCCTGGAATTCGGTGTCCACAAGAACCGGTACCTGCACGGCATCCCAATCGTGGACGTCGTGGGGGACGAACTGGAAATGCCACTTCAGCTTGCCGGTGTCGGCATCGAGAGCGATGGCGCAATCGGTGTAGAGGTTGTCGCCCGGGCGTACGTCGCCGTTCCAATCCGGTGATGGATTGCCGGTGCCCCAGATGATGAGGTTTTGTTGGGCATCATAGGAGCCAGTGACCCAGGTGGGGCCGCCGCCATGCTTCCAGGCGTCGCCGGACCAGGTTTCGTGGCCTTTTTCGCCGGGTGCGGGGATGGTGTAGAAGCGCCAGCGCCGCTGGCCGGTCTTCAGATCGTAGGCATCGAGGAAACCACGGATGCCGTACTCGCCGCCGGCGATGCCGGTGATCACCATGTCTTTGACGATGAGCGGGGCGACGGTGACGCTGTAGCCCTGCTTGTAGTCGGCCACTTCGACATCCCAGAGTACGGCGCCGGTTTTGGCGTTGAGGGCAACCAGGTGTGCGTCGACGGTGCCGATGAACACACGGTCGCCGGCGACAGCGACGCCGCGATTCACCTGGCCGCAGCAGACGTTGATCTTCGAAGGCAGGCTGCGGCGATAGCGCCAGTATTGCCGTCCGGTGGCGGCATCGAGGGCCACGACGTTGGACGGGGGCTCGCTGAGATACATGACCCCGTCGATGACAAGGGGCGTGGTTTCGACGCGGTGTGTGACGGGCATTTGATAGACCCATGCGAGCTTGAGGTCTTTCACGTTGCCCTGATGGATCTGGTTCAGGCCGCTATAGCGCCATCCTTTATAGGAACCGGAATAGGTGAGCCAGTTGTGGGGTTCGGCGTCGGCCTTGAGGAGCCGGTCAAAGGTGAGTTGCGCGAAGGCCGCGGATGCGAGGAGAAGGAAGGACAGCAGTTTCATCGGGAGCCACCTTTGCGTTGGAGCGAGTGGAGATAGGTTACGAGGTCTTCGAGTTCGCCATCCTTGAGCTGGCGCGCGAAGGATGGCATGGTGGATGTCTTCTCCACGCTGTAGCGGTTGAAATCGCGTTTGGTGAGCGATTGCAGCCCCTGTTTGAATTCGAGCATCTGCAGCGTGTGAGTGTCTTCATTAAGGATGAAGCCGGTGTAGGTTTTGCCGTTTTCGAGGGTGACCTTGGCCAACCAATGTTCGCGGAGCACTTTGGCGCCGGGTGTGACGATGGCGCTGCGAAGGTGCTCGGGTGATCGTTGCGATCCGATGAGCGAAAGATCGGGGCCGTTGACGCCGCCTTCTCCACGCACAAGATGGCAGCCGAAGCAGCCTTTGTCGCGGAAGATTTTTTCCCCGCGCGCGATGTTGCCTTGCGGTGGTTGTGCCTTTGCGGCGCTGAGCGAGCGCACGTAGGAGACCAGTTGCCAGACCTGATCGGAAGAGAAGAAGACGCCGGGCATGGATGTGCCGGGGATTCCGTCGGTGATGTTGTTGAGCAGGTCTTCATCGGTGGAGCCGTGATAGAAGACACCGGTGGTGAGGCTGGGGCCGCGTCCGCCTTCTCCCTTCAGGCCGTGGCATTCGGCGCAGTGGCCGCGAAAGATCTTTGCTCCCGCGGCGACATCGGCGGGCGTGGTGTGAGGATTGCGCACTTCGCGTTGCTGGGCGAAGGCGGCCGCGGCGAGTAGCCACAGCGCGGACAACAGAGTCGAGCGCACCATCGGTTTGATAGCTCCTGCTACGAATTGACTTCGTAGCATTGTATGTCAAGCGAGCGTGGGGTGGGAGGCGGCGACGGTTTGCGCGACCGAGTTGAGCGCGTGCTGCGCTTGCGGAATGGCGCCCGACATGGAGAAAAACGGGTGAATCATGCCGTCGTAGCGATGGAGCAGCACAGTGACTCCGGCGTTGCGGAGGCGTGCGGCGTAGGCTTCGGCTTCATCGCGGAGCGGATCGCATTCGGCGGATAGGATGAGGGCCGGAGGGAGGTTGGCGAGGTTCGGTGCGCGCAAGGGTGAAGCATGTGGATGGAGGCCGTCTGCCTCGTTCGTGAGGTAGTGATTGCGGAACCAGACCATCATCGCGCGGGTGAGGTTGCAGCCTTCGGCGAACTCTTCGTAAGAAGGCGTCGCGATGGAGCCAAGATCGGCGACGGGATAGACCAGCGCCTGGCAGGCGATGGATGGGCCGCCATGATCGCGCGCGAGCATCGACACGACCGTGGCGAGATTGCCTCCGGCGCTGTCTCCGCCAACGGTGAGGCGCGAGGGATCGATGGCGAGGCGTGCGGCGTTGGCCGCGACCCACTGCGTCGCGGCGAAGGCGTCTTCCACGGCGGCGGGAAATTTGTGTTCCGGGGCGAGGCGATAATCGACGGCGACCACGGTGGAGGCGGAGCGGCGGGCGATGGCGCGGCAGATGACGTCGTGTGTATCGAGGCCGCAGACCACCCATCCCCCGCCGTGGAAGAAGACCATACCGGGGTTCGAGGCGTGGGTTCCTCCTTTGTAGACGCGGATGGGGATCTCGCCGGCGGGTCCGGGGATGTGCAGGTTTTCGATGGAGGCTACCGGTTCCGGCGTGCCTGAGATAGCGGGATCGCGGTTGGCGGCCGCAATGCGCGCTTCAGTGGGGGAGAGCGTGTTCAGTGGCGGAGCGCCGAGCGCGTCGATTTGCTCCAACAGGCGGCGCACACCGGCGTCGAGTTTCGCGCTACGCATCCTAGCTGAGTTCACCCGATGGTGTGATGCGCTCGCCGTTCAAATAGGGGCGCAGGGCTTCGGGGATGATGACGCTGCCGTCCTGCTGCTGATAATTTTCGATGATGGCGACCCAGGTGCGGCCCACTGCCAGGCCGCTGCCATTCAGCGTGTGCAGGGGTTCGGATTTTTTCCCCGTGCGGCAGCGGATGCCGGCGCGGCGCGCCTGGAACGCTTCGAAATTCGAACAACTGGAGATTTCGCGGAAATCGTTCTGGCCTGGGAGCCAGACTTCGATGTCGTAGGTTTTGGCGGAAGAGAAGCCCATGTCTCCGGTGCAAAGGACGACGGTGCGATAGGCAAGGCCGAGGCGCTGGAGGATGTCTTCGGCATCGCGGGTGAGCTTTTCGAGTTCGTCATAGCTCTGCTCAGGACGCGTGAATTTGACGAGTTCGACTTTCTGGAACTGATGCTGGCGGATGATGCCGCGGACGTCCTTTCCGTAGGAGCCGGCTTCGCTGCGAAAGCAGGGCGTATACGCGCAGAGGCTGATGGGGAGCTTTTCGGCGTCGAGGGTTTCCTCGCGGAAGAGATTGGTGACGGGAACTTCGGCCGTGGGGGCGAGCCAGAAATCGAAGTTTTCACACTTGAACAGATCGGCGGCGAACTTGGGCAACTGGCCGGTGCCGTAGAGGCTGGCCGAGTTGATCATGAAGGGTGGCAACACTTCGGTGTATCCGTGCTCGCGGGTGTGGACATCGAGCATGAAGTTGATGAGGGCGCGCTCGAGTTTGGCGCCCATGCCCCAGTAGACAGCGAAACGCGCGCCCGTGATTTTGGCGGCGCGTTCGAAATCGAGAATGCCGAGTTGCGGGCCGAGATCCCAGTGGGCCTTGGGTTCGAAGTCCATGGACGGAGGCGTGCCGAAGCGGCGCACTTCGACGTTGTCCTCGGCGCCTTTCCCCGTGGGCACGCTTTCATGGGGCGTGTTGGGGATGGTCTTCATCAGGTTCTGGAATTCTTCGTCGACGGTTTTGACGGATTCCTCGAGCGCGGCGATGCGATCTCCGATGGCGCGGACTTTCGCTTGCTGCTCGGCCGTGTCCTGGCCGGCTTTCTTGAGCTTGGCGATCTCCTGGCTTTCCGAGTTGCGCTGTGCGCGCAGAGTTTCTGTTTCGGTGAGCGCGGCGCGGCGGCGCGCGTCGAGTTCGCGGAATTGAGTGACGTCAAGCGTCATGCCACGCGTGGCCAGACGGGCCGCCACCGCATCGAGGTTATTGCGAAAAGAAGAAAGATCGTGCATGTTGTTGGGAAACTTCTATTGTAAGCAAGCCGCCACCTGTGTTTCTCTATACGATGTGACACCCACCGTTTCCACCAGCCATCCGCCCGGGCTTCCGACGCTCTTTTTCACGGAAATGTGGGAGCGATTCAGTTATTACGGAATGCGGGCGATTCTGGTACTGTTCATGGTTGCGCCGGCGGCGAGCGGGGGACTCGGCTTCAGTACAAAGGAAGCGGCGTCTTTGTACGGCACGTACA
>CALFYN010001123.1 GCA_937952345.1 uncultured Acidobacteriota bacterium | reverse complement strand
GTCGCGCTGGGGCCACAGCCAAGCAGCGGCGGATGCGATTTCCGCTCCCAATCGAACCGGACCAGAGCGATCCGGCCCGAATTGGGAGATCAAGCGAAGAGAGTCGAGTTGCGAATTTGGCATTCCCCACCTACTGACGAGGCGAAAGACGTTGAGATGACGATGAACCTGTGCTTTTCAACAGCTGAGCGGCAGACCGACGATCCGGAGGAAACGGCATCCGCTCAGTGAAGCGGGTGGACGGAGATTATCCTGATATCCGGCGTAGTTCCGACGCCAGAACGGCCATTGTAGCTTTCTGACGCCCTGTCACGATTCGGCGCGCAGCAGCGGCTCTTTTCCGGGCGCCTGCAGGATCCCGGAGCATTGCGACGACAGCAGGTGCGATCCTCGGAAGATCCGCAGGCACATCGAGGCTGAAAAGCCAATCGTCAAGACCGATGTCACGCCACATGAAGCCCTTCGACGTCTGCTCCTCCCAGCGGCAAACGATCGCTGGAACTCCGTTCCCGATACACATGATGGGCGAATGCATCTCGTTACCGAAGAGACCGGCGGAGAGCATGTAAGTGCTGAGAGCCTCGTCGGTCAGCCAGAAGCTCTCGCGCCACACGACAGAGGATTTCACACCGGCGGACAATGGATCGTAGAGCATCTCCTTCCCCAGTGCCATCTGGCTCTCGTCCTCGGGACACAGGAGCACTTTCATCTTCAGCTCACCGACGACTCGTTCAATCGCTTCGCGAAGGGGCGCGTGATCATGCTCCTTCATGTCCTGATTGCGCTTCTCGCGTTCCGGTACCACGGGCCGCTGCACGCTCTGAAAGCGCCAACCCGGGGCATGACGGTACCGCGGGATGCAGCAGGCGAAACGGCCAGGCTCCAGGTTGTGGCTCGCCAGAAACGATTTTGCGGCGGCATCGTTCCGCACATCCGCGGCAAAAGCTCCATCCGGGCCGAATTCCATGATGGGGCAGGCAACACCGCGCGCGCGGGCCAAAGCCATCGACACCGTATCGCGGAAGAAGACGAAGCGGGACGCTGTCAAAAGCCCAACGACCTTGGGATTGATGAACTCGTGGGGCAGAGAAATGCCGTACACCCCGTAAGGCCTGCCGGTGGCGGTTCGCCACCGCTCCACGTCAGTAGGCGCAACGAGCCAGGGGCCGGATCCATGCAGGAGGAAGTCGCACTCCTCGAAGGCGCGCGCCAAGGCTTCCTCTCCCGATACAATCTGCAGCTTGGGGAACCGGCGCCGCAGCATCTCGTCGACGCCGTGCCCCACGTGGCTGGGCCACAGGCGTACTTCAGCGTCGGGGATATACCGCTCGATCAGCGTCAGAACTCCGGGCGTATGCGCGACATCTCCGATATTGGCGACCTGCCACGAGGAACGCAACAGAATCCGGGGAGCCCGGGCGGCCGTGCTCCGTTCAACGCCGGCGATTGCGGCGGCGCAGATGGTCTTCACGAACTGGTTTCGCTTCATCGGTTCACATCCAGAGTTAGAAGGTGAGCCGCAACCCGAGTTGCAGTCTCCGCGGATCGAGCGAGCCGAAGATCCGCCCGAAATTGGCATTGGTATTGACGCCCTGCCGGTTGGGCGTGAACGTGGTGTTCGGGCTATTGAGGTTCACCGTGTTCAGTGCGTTGAACAACTCGACCCGGAACTCGATCTTCGCACGTTCACGGATCGAAAAGGACTTAAAGCCGGAAAGTGAAACATCCACCAACCCGGGGGCGCGCGTCCGGGGCAGCGTGCGACCGATGTTGCCGATCACGAAGTCAGCAGGATTGCGGAACATGTCGGTACGGAACCAGCGATTGGCGCTGCGCTGGTCTGGCGGCAGGGTCGGATCACCGCCAACGTCGGGCCAGGCAATCCCTGTGAAATTGTTCGCGCCGCGAACGACCAAGGGCGTTCCGGTCTGAAATGTTCCGATGCCGTTTACCTGCCATCCACCCACGAACGCGTTCAGCCAGCGTGGACTGTTGGGCAACCAGCGCTGCCCGCGGCCGAAGGGCAGTTCCCAGACGCCGCTGGTCACCAGCCGCTGCGAGACGTCGTCTTCATCGATCGCGCGATCTTGCCGACGGTTCAGGCGTCCGATCCGGAAGGCGGCCAAGTTGCCGCCATCTCCGGAACCGCCGACGGAAGTGGCTTCACTGATGAGCTTAGAGAATGTGTAGCTGATGAGAACGCTCGCGCCTCGCGAGAAGCGCCGCTCCACGAAGAGCTGAAACGAATGATAGATGCTGGAGGCTGCATTCGTAGCATGCGTATTGACATTCTGGTAGTCCGGAAAAGGCCGCAACAACTGCTCGCGCACTACGGTGGCTCCGGACAACGGACCCGTCCCGATTGTGCCGAAGAACGGGTTCGGCACGCGGTCCTGCAGCGCTAGTCCGAGTGAGAAGAAGGACGGATCCAACTGATTGAGATTGTAGTTGCCGCCGAAAAGTTTGGTGCCCTTCGATCCGGCGTACACCAGGGAAGTGGTCCACGCGCCGGGAAGCGCCTTCTGCAATGTCAGGTTCCATTGCTGAATGTACGGCACGGGCGCGTTCCGATCCTGGTAGCGCACGTTGAAACCGCGAAAGGCAGACTCCCCACCCGCCGCTCCGAGCGGCTGCAGCAGCGCGGGCGGACCATCCGAGAAGCGGAAGGCACGGAACGGGCCGCCACCCACCGGAGCGAATGGTGTATCCACCGAGAATCCGAGCGCGTTCGAGTTGTCGGCGACGGTGTTTCCGATCTCCGCGATCGTATACATGAGCCCGTACCCGCCGCGGATCACGGTCCGCCCGCCTCCGAACGGATCGCATGCAAAGCCTACCCGCGGACCGAAGTTGTTACGATCCTGGTCGACGAAGGTCCGCGGTGCCGTCGTACTGGCGTACTGCATCACGCCGGAGGTGCCCGTCTGCTGGTTGGCGCGGAACGGATCGAAGTTGGAGAAGCGGTTATGCATTTCGGTGGGACCAGATGACAAGTCGTAGCGCAACCCAAGATTCAAGGTGAGGCCGCGGGCGACTTTCCAGTCGTCCTGAACGTAGGTGCCGGTGGACATGGAGCGGAATTGGAAGAACGGACGTACCCCGAGCGTTCCGCCGCTCACCTCTCCCAACAGGAAAGTCGCCATGCCGATCCCGTTCCCTGCGGGCGAAAGTGGATTTCCAGTGAGGGCCGGTGTGAAGGTGAAGGAGCCGGAGGGTTGGGCACGGTTAATGAAACTGAGCCGGATCCAGCGATGATCGATGCCGGCTTTGATGGTGTGCGCGCCTCTAGAAAGCGTTACGCTGTCGATGACTTGAATATACTGCTGCGCACGGATTCCCCCAGCGAAACTACCATTGCTCAGCGGGAGAACGCCCGTAATCTGGACTGGCGGAAACTGGTCCTGTGGAATCGTGGAGGGGAATCCAAGCTTGGCCGGCCAGTCACCGCCGAAGCTCGGGTGGAGAAAGGTAAGGTACTGCCGTGTGGCCGCCACCCGAAGATCGTTCAGAACCCGTGGTGAGAATACTTTCGTGTAATTGACCACTGCGTTGCGGTTGTCCCGCTGGTCGTTGCGTCCACCGGGATCCGACGCACCGAAACCGAAGCCGCGGTCCTGCCGCCCGTTTCCTGTCGTGGAATAGCGGAAGAACATCAGGTCGCTATCAGTGAATCGGTGGTCGACACGACCTGTCCAAGAAGTCTGATTGATGGGTGAACTGACCAAGGCCGTCAGGTTGTTCGAGTTCGTAAACGGATCCGTCGGGGTTGTATTGGGCTGCGGGATGAACTCCAGGAGCCGCAGAGAGAGTGGATCCATCCGCCCACGGGGAACGATGTTGCCCGGAAGGGGATCCCGTACAAATCCGGCTCCGGCCGGGTTCGGCCGCGTGGTCGCCGGATCGAACAGAGGCAAAAGCGCGCCCCGGCCGTCTCGCGTATTGGAGAAATCCCCGGAGCGCTCCAGCACTGTCGGAACGGTGCCGAGACGAGGAGCGCCGCTCTGCACCAGCCGCCACTGTTCCCATCCCGTGAAGAAGAACGTGCGGTTCCGTCCGTTGTACATTCTGGGCAAGATGACGGGCCCGCCCAGCGTACCGCCATACTGGTTGTAGCGCAGGACCTGCTTGGTGCGCCCCGTGCGCGGATCCGGGACGGACGAGAAGGCGTTCCGCGCATCCAGCGCATCGTTCCTCAAGAATTCGTAGAGCGATCCGCTGAAGTTGTTGCCACCGGCCTTGGAGACGACGTTGAGTACCCCACCCGAGGTCTGACCGTACTCGGCTTTCAGCGCGTTGGTTTCGACACGAAACTCCTCGGTGGCATCCACCATCGGAACCACCGAGATCTCGTTGTGGAGCGGAGCGGTGTTGACGCTTCCATCGAGGAACACCTGATTTCCGTAGGCGGGTCCACCATTGATGCGGATTTGGGAGATCGGCTGATTGATGAAGTCGCCGAAGCCCTCCGAAGTCCTGCTGCGGGGCTGAACGCCGGGCACAATCCGCGTGAGCGTCATTATGTGCCGGCCGTTGAGCGGCAGATCCTCAATCCTCTTCCTCTCGACCACCGCGCCCAAAGATGACTCTTCCGTTTGAACGCGGGCCACCTCCGCGGTTACCACCACCGATTCGGACACGGCCCCGATCTCCAACTGGATTGCAAGCCTCAACCGCTGCGACACCTCCAGCACCAAGCCGGACCGGGTGTAGGATTTGAAACCGGAATGGCTCACCCGAACGGAGTAACCACCTATCGGCAGATTGAGAATGAGGTATTGCCCGCCCGCATCCGTGACCGCCCGATAAGTTTGGCGTGTGCTGGACGCTACGGCCTCCACCGTGACATCTGCGACCGCAGTTCCCTGGGCGTCGGTGACTGCCCCGGTGATGCTCGCTGTGGGCGACTGGCCGAACATAGGCCCTCCCGGGAGGCATAGCGAAAGGAGTAGTGCTGCAAGGGTTGCGTAGATTGGCTTCATGGAAGTCGCTCTTGGCCATTCTGTGGAACCGGGAGACGATACGGCAAGGTTAAAACGGCTTGTTGCCTGTTCGTAACGTTCACGATATGATTGATTTCGAAGGGCTTGACCCGCAGCGCACCGCGATGACTTCCACAACTACATCACCACTGTCTGGGGCCAGCGCGTCCCGGATACGTGCCCAGTTGGACCGAGTCCTGGGGAGTTCTTCATTCGCCAGTAGCCGCCGCTGTAGTGAAATTCTGCGCTTCTGTGTGGAGATGACTCTCGACGGACGGGACGAGGAGTTGAAGGAGCGGTCGATTGGCGTGGAAGTGTTCGGGCGCCCGGCGGACTACGATACCGGCGACGACTCGGTGGTGCGCGTCAAGATGTCCGATGTCCGGCGACGCCTGGCTCAATACTACGCCGACCCGGAGACGGCATCGGAAGTTCGCATCCAACTGCCTCCGGGCTCGTACCGGCCGGCCTTCGATTTTCCTGATGAGCCGGAACGACAAGTCGTGCGTCGGTGGCTTCCCTGGCTTTCGGGAGTGGTGGCTGCCGTAGCGGTGATTCTTGGCGCTACGTTTTGGCTCTACCTTCGGAGCACACCGATGGAACAATACTGGGGTCCGGTCTTGCAGCAGAGACGCCCGGTCGTGCTCTGCGTGAACCCGGCTGTGGTCTTCAAGTTGACCGTGCCGGCGATGCGGCGGGTCTTCCCCAATCTCGAACTCGACGATCCGAAGACTTACAAATTCAGCCTGCCGCCCGAAGCCGAGATTTCCGGACACGACATCAACGGTATCCACGATCAATTTGTGTTCAGTGGCGCCACCCAGGCGGTCAACCGGCTCACCCAATTATTCGCATCCAGGGGGTTGAGCACCCGCGTGGCCAGCGCCAACGAGTTCTCGACAAGGTCCTTCCAGGAGAATCCCGCAGTGCTGATCGGCTCGTATTCGAACCGGTTTACCATCGACCTGACCCGAGATTTTCGTTTTTTCTTCCCCAGGGACCCGGCTCGTGTCCGCATCCAGGACCAGCGCAATCCGACCCGCACTTGGGAACTCAGGCGAAGACATGGCGGACAGACCGTGGAAACGGATTTCGCGATCGTGTTTCGCGCTCTCCGACACCGTGACATCAACCGCCCGTTGTTCGGGATCTCCGGGATCACTCACTATGCGACGCAGGCGGCAACCGAACTGCTCACCTCGGAGGAGGGGTTCCAACGCTTTGCGAGCGCATTGCCGGATGGCTGGCAGAGCCGGAACATCGAAGCCGTACTGGAGACTCACGTGGTCGCCGGGGCACCGACCGAGCCGCGCGTGGTCGCCGTTCACGTGTGGTGAAATGACCGGGGGGGCCGCGCCTGGAGTGGGTCAGGGTATCGCAGCGAGCTTGCTGTGCGTAACGTACTCTACCCGCATGGCAACAGTTGCACTGGAGCGTGCTCTGACGACCACCTGATACGCTTCCGGAAACCCCGTTTCCCGGTCCTCCCGAAAGCGATCCCTCAGACGGCGCAGATCTTCGTGGGAACAGAAGTATTCGGCGGCTGCCTGGGTACCTGCTGAGTTTGTCCCGGAGAAAACTACCGTCCGGAGGTGCGCGCCAGGTTTGGCTCCGCTGGGCCGCACCGTTATCAAACCATAGACCTCGACAGCCTCCCCTGTTGGGCTGACCGCTGGCGGTAGATGGCTGCTAGCGGACTTTCTTTTGACTTGCGACGAAAAATCGCGTACTCATTCGTTTCGGAGTCGAATGCAACAGACCAGAGCAATCCGTCGAGGAGAAGGCCAGCGGCTTTGCTGTACTCCGGTCTACCGAAAAAGATCAAATTGCGATCCCGAAGTGCAGGTATGGTCAGCACTCGCTCCGGGACCACTTGGGCAATGGTTCCGGCCTGAGCCATCAGTCCGCTCACGCTGATCGCGCCAATGCTATCCCCGCAACGTTCGCGAATCTATGGGTCTCCGTGGCAGTTTCCGCGACGCATGTCGGCTTCTCAGCACTGCGGATGGAACCGGTCTTCACCGCAATGGGCGAAGCAGCGGGTCTCGCGGCTCACGTGGCACTACGCGACGGGGTACCAGGGCGCGAGGTGAATGTTGCTCAAGTGCAGCATCTGATCCATGAGTCCGGGGGAAAAACCATCTATTTGTCCGATGTGGAAAGGGATTCGCCCCACTTCCGCGCGGCGCAGTACTTCGGCACACGGGGATACTTCCACGGTCTGGTCGACGTTGCGAATCTGCAGCATCAACCGCTGGGTGCACGCTATAGAGCCGTCTACGCTTTCCAGGAGGCGGACCTGGATCAACCGATTACCGAGTCGCTGGCCAAGCGGTGGATCGCGGCGTTGGACAAACCGGAAGACCGGCGAGCCGCTTTGTCGATGCCGGGGTTGAAACCCGATGGAGTAGTGACACGGGGCGTATTCCTGGATCGGCTTTACCAACTGGTAGGAATCGGGAATTGACCAGCGACGCCTGATTTTCCGCCTGGTGACGAAATGTAGGCCGGTGCGCTGCTCGACTTCATCGACCGTGGTGAGGAAGGCGCCCAAAATTGATTTACAGGTCGGGCGAGATTGGCTCCGGGCTGCCAGGGTCCGCATCTCGATGTTGTGGACCGGGAGGGGAGTGTTTTCTTTCCACATGGCGGAGGTGTTCGTCCATGCGCGGTTCGAAATCCAGCTATTGGTGAGGCAGTCGCTTTCGGACGAGGTTTTGGCTCCGATTCTTCATGGGATGGAGTGGGATGATCGTACGCGGCTGTTTGAGCAGTTGCCGGATGCTGATATGGAACGGGCGCTGGGGCTGCGGGTTGAAACGGTTGCCTTGGTAGGAGTCCTACTGTGCTGAAAGCGCCCGGTGGGTAACGTAGGCAATGTTCAGAGGCAGGGTGCTGTTCGAAGTCGCCTTAACCAAAACCTGGAACGAGAGGGGAAGCCGGCCGCCTTCCATCCGCTGCCGCAGAAATTCAAGGTGTTCTGGCGAGGTAATGAACTCGGCGGCAGCCTGGCTGCCAGCAGAGTTGGTGCCGGAGACCACGATGGTGCGCTCATGGCCGGCGAGGGCGCCTTCGCTGGCAAGCACAGTGATCAGGCCGAAGACCTCGACCATACCTTCATCGATGTGCCGCTCTCCGAATACCGGGATGTAGCTAGGCCGCTCGCCTGGCCTCGGGGAGCGGTTCACTACCACCATTTCCTTGGTTGTGCCGTCGAGGGCGATCGTGATCGGTAGGTTGCGCAAGAGACGGCCGGCCAGGCGGCTATACTCGGGGCGTCCAAGCAGTAGCACGTTCCTGCCTCGCAAAGTACTGACAGTCGTCGTGCGCTCCGGAAGAAAGCTCCAGGAGGCACCATAGGTCGTGAACATACGCGCGGCGATCAACGCCGCTGCCGCATCGCCCCAAAGAGGCGAGTTGTTGGTAGGGAGCATCGACAGTTTCTCCGCGGGCGGTACATTCGACCGCTCCGAGTACCAGGGCAGCAACTGGTCGGCGGGGAAGCGCGGCACTGTTTTGGGCACCTCCGTGTCTCCGGGGCGGACGAAGAGGTGAACGGGCGTAGCGAGGCAGACGATTGTGTTTGCATCAGGGTTGAGAAGTGGGCCCCATACCTCTTTTAGAATCCGCGGCGGCGAGGGGCCTGACAGCCAGTATCCGCTCCATGCGCCGAGGACAAGCCCGGCGAGCGCGACAAAAACGAAATGCACCGGAATGCGCTTTGGCAGGGCGGAAGTGGCTGGGGTTCCGGCGGGGACGGTTTCGAAAACAGGACAATACGATCCTTTCGAGAGCACGATCCGCAGAGGGGCGAGGGCGTTCTCGTGCTGGTAGTACTCCTCAAGCTTCTTGCGCAACGCATGCGCGCGGTTGCGGACGGTGGCGTCGGTGGTAGGGTCGTAATCCGCGGGGCGACCCAGGGCTTCCACACCGATCCTGTATTCGTTCAACTGCTTGCCATGCCCGGCGAGTTCCTGTTCGCACACGTAGCGAAGAAAGGCCTTGAGCTGGTCGCTGCGGCCGAAGGTACGGCTCGAAAGCACCTGCTGCAGTGCATCCTGAGGTGAAAGCAATCCGCTCATAACTCCTGATTGATGAGGAGTATACCAAAGAGTGAACGGTTTACGGACGGTTTAGAGACTGGAAAATGGGTGCTGCGGAGGCCAAACTGCGCAACAGGTCCTCGCATGAACTTCCAACACCGTTTGCCTTTGCTCGCTGCTTTCAGTTTTGCCGTGAGCGCACTAGTCGCACAGACCAACAACGGCTCGATCCGCGGTACTGTGACCGACGAATCGAAGGCGCTTCTCCCTGGGGTTTCGATTCAGCTGCGGTCAACGGCAACGGGATTGTCTCGCTCCGTACAAACCAATGAAGCCGGGGTTTATGAATTCGCCGTTCTGCCTCCGGGAAATTACTCAGTCGAAGCCTCCCGGGAAGGATTTCAGGGCGCCAGGGTCGAGGCCGAACTTCGAGCGGGAGATCTCGTCCGGGTAGATATCGGATTACGCGTCAGCGGAACGACGGAGTCGATCACAGTATCGGAGTCGACGGGCGCCGTTCAGAGCGAGTCGGCGACGCTCAGTGCCGGGATTGCACCGGACCGGATTCAGTCTTTACCGCTCTTGGGGCGGAACTTCAATTCGTTGATCTCGATTCAGCCGGGTGTCACCACCGTGACGTATTCAACAGGGTTGTCATTTGCGGTCAACGGCGGACCGTCGGGTACGGGGTTCAACATCACGCTTGACGGCACGGACGCCACGGCAGTGAGCACGCAGCGTGTGGCGGTGGCGCGGAATCAGTTCCAGCAGACCAACACGACCAGCCTGGAGGCCGTGCAGGAGATCCGGGTCTACACCAACAACTACTCCGCCGATATCGGTCGTGCTTCCAGCGGGGCGGTCAACGTAGTGACCAAGTCGGGCACGAACGATCTGCACTTCGGGCTGTTCGAGTACTTCCGGAACACAGTATTAAATGCGAATTCGGTCACCGCAAACTCAACTGGGCTGCCGCGAGCACCGATCCGCCTCAACCAGTTCGGGGCTAATGTAGGAGGGCGGATCAGCAAAGACAGGACGTTCTACTGGCTGGGTTGGGAGAACTCGAACCAAAGCCGCGGGCGGACGAGCACGTACACGGTCCTTTCAGACGCTGGCCGGGCGGCGATTCAGGATCGTGCCGTGCGGCAGTATGTAGAGGAGTGGGTGCCTGCGGCGAACCAACCGGCCCTGGCAACCAATCCTCTCATAGCCAATCTGATACGGAACGAGTCGGTCGCGGTACGGGAGAGCATTGGCACGGCGCGGATCGATCACCAGATCAACACCAAGAACAACATCTTCTTCCGCTATAACATTCTCGATGCAGTGGCAGAGATTCCTGGGCTGTATGCCCCGAAGGAGGTCGCGCAGAGCAACTCACGGCAGCAGTTGTTCACGATCAGCGACACCCACATCTTCACGCCTGGCCTTGTGAACGAACTGCGGGTGGGGGCGAACCGGTTCATCACGCCGCAAGTGGGTGCGGGGCCGCTCCCCTCGATTCAGGTCGTTGGAGGGATTCTGGCTGCCAGGGGCACCACCGAAAATTATCTAAACACCGCCTACAACGTGGTAAACACCGTTTTCCAACAGCGGGGGCGTCATTCCCTGCGGTACGGCATCGAGTACCGCGAGGTGTTTGCGGGACGCAAGGCGGACGGCAACGCCGGCTTCACGTACTCCACGGTAAACGACCTGCTTGTCAACCGGCCGCAGCAGTTGAACATCTTCCAGCGCTACGGCGGCACGACCGGGACGGGCGGAAACCTCAGCGCCTTTTTCCAGGACGATTACAAAGTAACTCCGCGGCTAACCTTGAATCTCGGATTACGATACGACTATTTCTTCGTGCCCGGCGAACGGACAGGACGCGCGTACAACATCATCAGCGGCATCCCTCCAATTGCGGATCTGCGCTTTAATGGCACGGGCGAGCGGATGATGAAACCTGACCGGAATAACTTCGGCCCGCGGTTCGGGTTCGCCTACAGCCTGAATCCGAAGACGTCGATTCGGGGAGGTTACGGGATCTTCTTCTCACCGCAGCAGGCATCTGCCGGAGTACCGGCGGCGGCGAACGCGAGCCCGCCAGTCATTCGGGAGGAACAGGCGGATACGGCCTACATTCAACCCGCAGTGAGCTACACGAGGGCCGACGGCAATCTGGTGTACCCCGTAACGGAGTACGGGACAAAGTTCCCTCCGCTGGCGCCCATCGTGTATGACCCCAACTACCGCGAGGGCTATTCGCAGCAGTGGAACCTCACGGTCGAGCGCGAAGTGATTACGGACACTGTTTTCAGCACGGCGTATGTAGCGTCGAAGAACACGAAGGTTCAATCCGCCATGTTCTTGAATCTTCCGCGGCCCCTATTCGGCAACACTCGAGAGGATCCCAGGTTTACCAACATCAACTACATCGGGCCATTCTCGTCAGGCAACTACCATGCCCTGCAGACGGCGTTCCGGCGCCGTTTGCGGCGGGGAATCACAGTCGATGCGAACTACACGTGGTCGCACACAATCGATGACTTCACGGCGTTCTTCGGGTTGAATGGCGGGTCGGCGCCATCGCAGGATCAGCAGAACCGACGGAACGAGAGAGGCGAGGGCGAGTTCGATGTCCGGCACAGCTTCAAATCGAGCTTCTACTATGAACTGCCATTCCGGTCTTCGAACCGCACGCTGCATCAGGTTGTTTCCAACTGGCAGGCATCCGGGGTGGTAATCGCACAAACGGGGACCCCCTATTCGATCCTGACCGGGCGGAGCGCAGGCGACGGGATGAACAATCAACGAGCCAACGCGGTGGCGGACGTCTCGTTCTTCAGCGGCTCGGCGAGGGCGCTCAATGCGCAGGTGCTGAATCGGGCGGCCTTTGCGGTTCCGACGGACAGGGACCCGGCAACGGGGCTGGTGATCGGGAATCTCTCCAAGAGTGCGCTATCTGGACCTCCCACGGTGACCTGGAACCTCTCGGCGCATCGCACCTTCCCGCTCACAGAGAAGGCCAACCTTCAATTCCGGGCGGAAATGTTCAATGCCTTCAATCAGGTCAATTTCGCCCGTCCGGTGAATACAATGTCCAATCCGAATTTCGGACGGATTCTCGGAGCAGGGGCACCACGCGAGATTCAACTCGCCTTGAAACTTACTTACTGACTCTGTAACCCACGGTGTCCGCAGTGGCCCTGCTCGTAGCAGGACCGGCCTTTGGCAGGAATTCGCCGTACTGGTTTACGAAGCTCCAGCTGCCGGAATCGCCGCGGCGTTGAACGCGGCTCGTCAGAAGCACGGCGGGTCTGTGGAGCGGCTGGCCGGGCACAGCGCATCGGCCAACTGGCGATGGGATAGCGGCTGTGGCTGGAGTATCAAGATTTAGAACGCTTTGTGATCTGCATTGAGAAAGGTGGGATGGATTGCCGATAGGGACTATGGTACGCATGTTTGCCGCAGGGGCCATTGTTACGATGGCGGTCGCGCAGGCTCAAAGCGCCGACGTGCTGGTTTACGGCGCAACGCCGGCAGGTATCGCCGCGGCGATCAACGCCGCGCGCCACAATCGCACGGTCGCGCTCGTGGAGCCGAGCCACCGCATTGGCGGCCTGTCTGCAGGGGGCCTCTCGTACACAGATTTTCGTGATCTCGAGAGTTTGTCGGGCACTTTCCGGGACTACACACGGCGAGTGGAAGCGTACTACGTGAAGGCCTACGGACCCGACTCGAGGCAAGTAAAGGAGTGCTTTTTCGGTACACTCGCCGAACCTAAGGTGGCACTGCAGGCGTTCAAGGAGATGCTCGCAGAGTATCCGGCGATTCGCGTTTATCTGAACCGGTCGTTGACCGGTGCGAAGACGGAGGCAGGACGCATTGTCTCGGCCACGTTCAGCGGGTCACTGAGCATCACGGCTTCGTTCTTTATCGATGCCTCGTATGAAGGTGACCTGGCGGCCAAAGCAGGGGCGCCGTACCGGATCGGGCGGGAATCGACGCAAGAATACGGCGAACGGTACGCAGGACACTTGTTCTTCAAAGACGGACGCATTCTTCTCGGCAGCACAGGGCAAGGCG
>CALFYN010001122.1 GCA_937952345.1 uncultured Acidobacteriota bacterium | reverse complement strand
GAGGTGTGGTTCGAATGAGGCGTGCCGAGAAGCTGTTCTTCTATCCGGTGTTCGCGCTCGGGGCCGCGGGATTTCTCACGTCGATCTATCCGTTCGTCTCGGAGAATCCGCTGCGTTACGTGTGCTTTCTGGTTGTGGCGATCGCTGCCGCCGGCATCCGCCTGAGCCTGCCGACGGTGCAGGGCACGTTGTCCATCAACTTCGTGTTCGTGCTGATCGGGGTGATTGCGCTCAGCCGGTCGGAGACCATGCTGCTGGCGCTGCTGGTGACGCTGATTCAGTGCCTGTGGCGCCCTCCGCGCAAGCCGACCCGGTTCCAGGTGCTGTTCAATCTGGCGAACATTTCGCTTTCGGTGACGGCCATGAGCCAGGTTTACTACACCTGGAGTTTCACGGACCTTACGATTGACACTCCGTTGCGGCTGCTGCTGGCCACGTTCATCTATTTTGTGATCAACGGGCTGAATGTGGCGGTGGCGATCAGTTTCTCGGAGGGGAAGTCGATTGCGGCGGCATGGCGGGAATGCAACAGCTACAGCATGCCGTATTACCTGATCGGGGCAATTGCGGCCGGTTCGTTCAGCTTTCTGAAGCAGGCGGCGGATTGGCCGGTGCTGCTGTTTTTCGTGCCCTTCATTTACTTGCTGTATCGCGACTACCGTTTGTACATTCTGCGGCTGAGTGCGGAGAAGGAGCATGCCCAGGAGATCGCCGGGCTGCACTTGCGCACGATTGAGGCGCTGGCGATGGCGATTGAGGCAAAGGACCAAACCTCGCATGACCGGCTGGAGCGGATGCAGGTGTTCGCGCTGGCGCTGGGAGAAGAACTGGCGTTGCCGGCACAGGAAATGGATGCCTTGCGGGCGGCGAGCCTGCTGCACGACATCGGCAAGCTAGGGGTACCCGACCACATCATTTCGAAGGAAGGCAGGCTGACGCGGGAGGAATCCGAGAAGCTGCAGATCCATCCGGTTGTGGGGGCCGAGATATTGCAGCGGGCGCAATTCCCCTATCCGGTGGCGCCGATGGTGCGGCATCACCACGAGAAATGGAATGGCGAGGGCTATCCGGACGGGTTGAAGGGTGAGGCGATTCCCATTGGGGCGCGGATCCTGGCGGTGGCGGATGCGTTTGAGGAACTGACGGCGCGGCGCGGCAACAAAGCCTCGACGCCACCCTGGCAGGCAGCGGCGATGGTGGCCGCCGAGTCCGGCACTTCCTACGATCCACGCGTGGCGGCGGCGCTGGTGCATCACCACGAGAAGCTGATGCGGCGTGCGGAAACGCTGCATCCGGAGGAGTCACGGCTGTCGCTGGATCTACCATCGAGCACCAGCAAGCGGCCGGTGACGCGGCGGGGCGCGGATGCACCCGATCCGGGCACGTTCCTCGATTCGATTGCGGCGGCGCGGCAAGAGGCGCAACTGCTGTTTGAAGTGGCGCAGGAGTTGGGCAACTCGCTGAGCCTGGACGAAACGCTCTCTGTGTTTGCGTTGCGGCTGCGGAAGACGATCCCCTACGATGCCATCGCGATCTACGTACGGAGAGAGAACCTGTTGCGGCCGGAATACGTGAGTGGGGAAAACGTGCGCGCATTCTCGAACCTGCGGTTCTCGGTGGGGGAGGGATTGTCGGGCAAGGTGGCCGAATCCGGCACGCCGGAACTGAACGGCAATCCGATGCAGGAAACCGGCTACGCGGAGCAGGCGGTGCGGCCCACGGTGCTGCGGTCCGCGCTCTCCATTCCGCTGGAGGGTTTGAGCGGCGTGGCGGGCGTATTGACGCTGTACGGCACGGAGAAGGACGCCTTCACCCATGATCATTTGCGGGTGTTGCAGGTGATCAGCGCGAAGGTTGCGGTGTCTATTGAGAACGCATTGAAGTACAGGCAGGCGGAAAGCTCGGCATCGACGGATTTTCTCACGGGACTTTTCAACGCGCGGTCACTGTTCCTGCACCTGGACAGCGAACTGGCGCGGTGCCGGCGTCTGGAATCGCCGCTGGCGGTGCTGGTGAGCGACCTGGACGGCTTCAAGCAGGTCAACGACCGGTTCGGCCACCTGGAGGGGAACCGGCTGTTGCAGCGCGTGGCACAGAAGCTGAAGGAAAGCTGCCGCGAGTACGATTGCGTGGCGCGGATGGGCGGCGATGAATTTGTTCTGGTGTTGCCGGGGCTGACGCCCGAAGCGGTGAAGAAGATGATTCCGCGGCTGCGCGAAACGGTGAAGCAGGCCGGGAAAGAAGTTCTGGAGCAGGACGTGATCGGGTTCAGCGTCGGCGAGGCGTACTACCCCACCGACGGGAACGATGCCGAGAAACTGCTGGCCGAGGCCGACCGGCGCATGTATTCATTCAAATCGCAGGCGAAGCTGCTGGCGGCCAAAGAGGCGGGCTACGACTTCGATACGAAGCTGAATCCGCTGTAAGGGATCAGCGCGAAGTGGGCATGTTGGCGTCCACTTCCTTGAGCCAGGCATCGAGGCGGGCGGCGAGTTTCCTGCTGAGTTCGGGCTGCGCCTGCGTTTGGTCGTTCGCCTCCACCATGTCGTTATCGAGCTGGAACAACTCGGTGTGGCCGTCCTCGTAGTACTTGAGCAGCTTCCAGTAGCCGGAACGGATTGCGCTGACGGGCGAGGTGGTGGCGTAGTAGTGGGGGTAGTGGAAGAACAGTTCGGTGCGCGGGAGCTTCGAGTTGGGATCGCGCAGCAGGGGGACGAGGCTGAGCCCATCGTTATTCTTGCCGGGGAATCCGGCCACTTCCTGGACGGTGGCGAACAGGTCGGTAGAGACGACGGGGAAGGCGCAGGTTTTGCCTTTCGCCATGCCCGGCACGCGAGCGATGAGGGGGACACGGATGCCACCCTCGTAGAGCGAACCCTTGCCGGAGCGGAGCGGTGCGTTATTGGTGACCTGGACGTTGTCGTAGCGGCCGATGTAGCCGCCGTTGTCGGAGATGAAGAAGATGGCCGTGCGCGAGGCGAGGTTGCGCGCATCGAGGTGCTTCATGACGCGGCCGACGCTTTCATCGAGACTATGGATCATGGCGGCCATGACGGGGTTCTGGTGCTTCATGCCCGGCTTCATTTTCTTGCGGTAGTACTCGATGAGATCCTTCTTCGCTTCGATGGGGGTGTGGGGAGCGTGGTGGGCCAGGTAGAGGAAAAAGGGCTGTGAGCCGGCGCGGTCAATGACTTTGAGGGCTTCCTCGGTGAGGCGGTCCGTGAGGTACTCGCCGGGCTTGCCTCCATCGAGGCGCGGGACGTAGCGCATTTCATTGCCGTGGTGTTTGTTGCCGCGGTAGGGGTAGAAGTAGGTGTCGGGGGCTCCCCAGTGGGTACCGCCGATGTTGATATCGAAGCCCTGGGTTTCCGGATAGTGGCCGGCATCGCCGAGGTGCCATTTGCCGATGGTGGCGGTGAGGTAGCCTTTGTCGCGGAAGACTTCGCCGAGGGTGACTTCTTCGAGCGGCAGGCTGGGGCGGGAGACGGCGGGGATGAGCTTGGTGTTGGCGGCGGGCGGACGGAGAGCGCCTTCGTGCCAGATGGTCATTTTGAGGCGGGCCGGATGCTTGCCGGTCATGATGGAGGCGCGGGTGGGGGAGCAGATGGGGGCGGCGGCGTGGGCATCGGTGAAGCGGACGCCCTCGGAGGCGAGTTTGTCGAGGTTGGGGGTTTCGTGGAGATCGGCGCCATAGCAGCCGAGGTCGGACCAGCCGAGGTCATCGGCGACAATGACGATTACATTCATGGGGGACTGCGCGGCGGCGGGTGTGGCGAGCGCGGCCAGAGTGCCCAAAAAGCTGCGGCGTTGCATGCCCTACAGTTTCTCTTTGTGAGGGTGGGGGGCGCAACAGCTATTTGCGCCAGAAGGAAGGAGAGAGGATGGCGAGAGCGGTGTAGAATTCGAGGCGGCCGGCGAGCATGCAGCCGCTGAGCACCCATTTGGCCAGGGCCGGGAGGTTGCCGTAGTGTTCGGCGGGGCCGACCTCGCCCAAGCCGGGGCCGATGCTGAACATGGCGGCGGCGACGGCGGAGATGCTGGTTAGCACATCGACGCCGGTGGCGGCGAGCAGCAGGCAGGAGACGAAGTTGACGAGGAAGGCGAGGTAGACGAGGTTGAGGAGGCTGGCGATGGCGTTTTCGGGAACGGCCTGGCCGCCGAGGCGGACGGCGATGACGGCGCGGCGTTCGACCATGCGCTGAAACTCGCGCAGGACGACCTTCAGCAGGAGGACAATGCGCGAGACCTTGAGGCCGCCGGAAGTGGATCCTGTGCAGCCGCCGCAGAACATGAGGGCGAGCAGCATGAGTTGGGGCAAAGGGAGCCAGCGCTCGAAATCGGCGGTGGCGAATCCGGTGGTGGTGAGGATGGACGACACCTGGAAGAGCGCGGTGCGGAAGGCCTGCTCCAGTCCCTGGGGCTGCTGGCGGATGAGGAACCAGGCGATGACGATGCTGGCGCCGAGGGCGATGGCGGCGTAGGAGCGGATCTCGAGATCGCCGAAGAACTGGTCAGGGCGGCGCTCGGCGAAGAGTCGGTAATGGCGGGTGAAATTAATTCCGGCCAATAACATGAAAAATATGATGATGTATTCGATTAATGGGTTTTGGAATCCGCCGATGCTGGCGGTGCGGGTGGAGAAGCCACCGGTGCCCATGGTGGAAAAGGAGTGGCAGACGGCTTCATACCAGGTCATACCCGCCCAGCGCAGGGCGAGGCATTCGGCGGTGGTCATGGCGAAGTAGATCTTCCACAGGGAAAGGGCGGTTTCGGTGATACGCGGCTTCAATTTATCCGACTTGGCGCCGGAGAATTCGGCGCGGTAGAGATGCATGCCGCCCAATCCGAGCAAGGGGAGAATGGCGACGCCGAGGAGCACGATGCCCATGCCGCCGAGCCAGTGGCTGAAGTGACGCCAGAACTGCACGTCGGAGGAAAGGACTTCCACGTCGGAGAGGATGGTGGCTCCGGTGGTGGTGAATCCGGAAGCGCTTTCAAAGAATGCGTCGGTGTAGGACTGGAAGGGGGCGTGGAAATAGAACGGAAGCGCCCCGAAGAAAGAAACGCAGAGCCACACGGAACAGACGAGCAGGAGGCCTTCGCGGAGCGTGAGTTCGGTGGCGGAGCGGCGGCAGACGAGGAACAACGCCAGGCCGGCGGCAACGGTGAGGCCGATGGAGAGTGCCATGGCGCGGGGGTCGCCGGTGGAACCGAAGAAGGTGAAGGGCAGAGGGACGAGCATGGTGGCGGCCAGTACGAGCAGGAACTGGCCCAAGACATAGCCGACGGCGGAGAAACGGATCACACGTTCCCCCTGGCGGGGCTTGTGGGGGAAAGGCGTCGATGGTTGCGGCGTGGCATGCTCATTCTCATTTCTGCCAGAAGGACGGCGTGAAAATCACAAGCAACGTATAGAACTCGAGGCGCCCGGCAATCATGTCGCCCATGAGGATCCACTTCGCGAGCGCCGGCAAGCCCGCGTAGTTGGAGGCGGGCCCCACCTCGCGCAATCCGGGGCCGACGCCGAACATGTTGGCGGCGACGGCGGAGATGCTGGTAAGCGGCTCGATGCCGGTGATGGTGAGCAGCAGGCTGGATACGAAGTTGACGATGAGTGCGAGATAGACGAGGTTGAGGAGACTCTGGATGGACGCCTCGGGAATGGACTTTCCACCGAGGCGGATGGAGATGACGGCGCGCCGCTCGACCATGCGGAGAAATTCGCGGCCAATGATTTTAGCGAGCAGGAGGACACGAGCCACCTTCAAGCCACCAGAAGTGGAGCCGGTGCATCCGCCAATGAACATGCACGCAATCAGCAACAGTTGGGGAAAGGGGAGCCACTTGTCGAAGTCCGCGGTAGCGAAGCCGCAGGTGGCGATGATGGAGGTGACCTGAAAGAGGGAATCGCGAAAGGCGCTCTCGATGGGCTGGCTCTGTTGCACGAGGCGGCTCCAGGTGACGGCGGCGGTGAACAGGGCAATCATCGCCACCCAGGCGCGCAGTTCGACGTCGCCGAAGAAGCCGCGGGGCTGGCGCTCCACCCACAGCCGGTAATGGCAGGTGAAATTGGTCCCGGCGAGAATCATGAAGAGGATGATGATGTATTCGATGGTGGGGCTGTGAAAGCCCGCCACGCTGGCCGTACGGGTGGAGAAGCCGCCGGTGCCGAGGGTGGACATGGCGTGGCAAACGGCCTCGTACCACGACATGCCCGCGAGTTTGAGGGCAACGGTTTCGGCAGCGGTCAATGCGAAATAGATGCGCCAAAGTGACATGGCGGCTTCGGTGATGCGCGGTTTGAGCTTGTCCGACTTGGCGCCGGAGAATTCGGCGCGGTAGAGATGCATGCCGCCCAATCCGA
>CALFYN010001121.1 GCA_937952345.1 uncultured Acidobacteriota bacterium | reverse complement strand
GAGGTGGCGGTCTGCGGCACGCTGGAGGGGTCGTTGTTCGAGAGTATGGAGCGTTCCGGTGAGCGCCCGGAGCTTGCCCTGGAAGTGGCGCGGATCTTCGCCTGGGACATCGATTTTTACAGGGATCCGCAGCACGGCGATCCGTTTTGCCTGCTGGTGGAGAAGAAGGAGTACAGCAACGGCCGGGCGGCGACCTACCAGCGCGTGCTTGCCGCGACGTATACGAACGGCCAGAAGACCTACAATGCTTTCCTCTTCCCCGGCGAGGATGGCGAGGCACGCTATTACTCTCACGACGGACGTTCGCTGCAGGCGGCGTTTCTGCGGTCTCCACTGCCGTTTGAAGCACGCGTGAGTTCGGGCTTTTCCTACCGGCGCTTTCATCCGGTGCTGCATCGGCACCGTGCGCATCTGGGCACGGATTATGCGGCTCCGGCGGGCAGTTCGGTGCAGGCGGTCGCCGATGGCGTGGTGACGTTTTCGGGCAGGTCCGGGGGTGCGGGGAATCTGGTACGAATCCGGCACTCGAATGGCTACGAGTCAATGTATCTGCACCTTTCCCGGTGCCTGGTCCGCGGCGGCCAGCGCGTTGCGCAAGGGCAACGGATCGGACTGGTTGGGTCGACCGGGCTCGCCACCGGACCGCACCTGGATTTCCGGATGAGGAAGGACGGGCGCTTCGTGGACTTCGAACAGATGAGGCCACCGCGCGCGACCGCAATCGGGAAGGCGCGGATGGCGGAGTTCCAGGCACACCGCGACCGGCTGGCAGCGTTCTTCGGGCAGGGCGCATCGCAGCCAAGCCGGGCGGATTAGTGTTTATACGGGTTGTGTGGATTCGGCGGGATCGGTGAGTTCGGATTGGGCTTTGCGTTGGAGGTCACGGAGCTTGAGGCCGGTGACGGCGATGGCGATGCAGCCGGCGATCAGCAGGGGTACGGTGATGATGAAGAACATGACGCCGGAGAGGCCTTTGGCGGTCTGGCGGTCGACGCCGAGCATCATCAGTCCGGCGGCGGCGAAGGCATTAAAGAGGCCGATGTTGCCAGGGGGTCCGGGGATGACGGTACCGAGACGGAGTACGACCAGCACACAGATGGCGTGGCCAAAGGAGAGTTCCAGGCCGTAGCCGCGGATCATGGCGAAGATGGGGACGGCTTGCAGGGCGAGGTAGACGAAACTGGCGCAGGCGGCGGCGAAGAAGGAACGCGATTGACCCATGGCGTGAAGCCCTTCGATGAGGTGGCGGAGGACTCTGAGCCAGGAATAGCGGGCGAGGATGTCGGCGGATTCGTCGCGGCGGTGGACGGCGAATGCGAGCAGGACGCCGAGGGCCGCGACAATCAAGGCGAGGACGCCGGCGCCGTATTTGAGATTGGCATCGACCTTGACGAAGAAAGTTGTGAGGAAGAAGGCGAGGATGAGCCAGATGCCATCGAGCAGGCGCTCAATGAGGGCGCTGGATACAGCGACGGGGAAACTGATTTTGCTCCAGTGGGCCTGCAGGTAGCAGCGGATGGCTTCGCCGCTGCGGAGGGGAAGGATCTCGTTGGCGAAGAGGCCGATGTAGATGGCCTGCACGCTGCGGCTGAGGGGAACCTTGACGATGGGGCTGAGGAGCAGGTTCCAACGCCAGGCTTGACTGACGTAGACGAGGATGTCGGTGCTGACGGCCAGGATGATCCAGAGCCAGTGGATGCTGCGCAGGCGGGGGAGTTCGGCCTGCCAATTGAAATCGCGGTAGACCCAGATGAGGCAGCCGATGGAAATGGCGTAGACAATAGCCGGCCCCAGCCAGGAAGGAATCCTCACACTCGCAACGTTCGCATTGGAAGCACCCATGCCCTAAGCAACCATCATATAATCGAGTGTATTGTTGACGCACACATCGTATCCTGCGTCTTCGATGCGATCTACCGCAAACAGGACGTTTTGAATGAGAACACTCCGCCGGGCCGCTGTGTTAGGGGCCGGAACCATGGGCGCGCGCATCGCCGCGCATTTTGCCAACGCCGGGATTCCGGTGGATTTGCTGGACATTGTCGTTGCCGGCGCGCCGGACCGCAATGCGGCGGCGAAGAAAGGCATCGAGACCGCGCTGAAACAGAAGCCGGCGGGCTTTTTTACGGATGCCGCGGCGCGACTGGTTACGCCAGGAAATTTCGAAGACGATCTGGGGCGCGTTAGCGAGTGCGATTGGATCATGGAAGCGGTGGTGGAGAATCTGGAAGCCAAGCGCGAGTTGTGGCGGAAAGTGGAAGCGCTGCGGCGACCGGACTCTATTGTTTCGACGAACACGAGCGGCATTCCGTTGCGGCAGATCGCCGATGGGTTTTCCGATGGGTTCCGGGCGCATTTTCTGGGGACGCATTTTTTCAATCCGCCGCGGTACCTGCATTTGATGGAGTTGATTCCAGGGCCGGAGACGAAGGCGGATGTGCTTTCGTTCGTGGCGGAGTTTTGCGACCGGCGGTTGGGCAAGGGCGTGGTGCCGTGCAAAGACACTCCGAATTTCATCGCCAACCGGCTGGGGAGCTTTTTCGGGTCGACGATCGGGAAGATCACGCTGGAAGACGATTGGGCGATTGAGGAGGTGGACGCGATTACGGGCGGGCTGATCGGGCTGCCGAACAGCGCGTCGTACCGGTTGCTGGATATCGTCGGCGTGGATGTGATGTACCTGGTGAATCGCAATCTGTATGATGCGGTGCCGCGCGATCCGTGGCGGGAGCGCTTTGTGCCGAATGCGATTCTGACGCAGATGGTGGAGCGGAAGTGGCTGGGGGAGAAGACGGGCCAAGGTTTCTTTAAGCGCGTCGGGCCGAAGAAGGAGATTCACGCCATCGACTGGAAGACGCTGGAGTATCATCCGGCGCGGAAGGTGCGTTTCGAGAGTGTGGAGCAGGCGCGGCAGATGGAAGATCTGGGTGCGCGGTTGCGGACTCTGGTGGCGGGTTCAGACCGGGTGGGCGTGTTTTTGTGGAAGTTGTTCCGGGATTATGTGGCCTATGCCGCATCGATGGTTCCGGAGATCAGCGACCGGATTGTGGAGATCGACCGGGCGATGCGGTGGGGCTATGCCCATAAACTGGGTCCGTTTGAGTTATGGGATGCGCTGGGGTTTGTGGAGACGGCGCGGCGGATTGAGGCGGATGGCGTGGCGCTGCCGGAAAATGTGCAGCGGATGTTGTCGGCTGGGGCGGATGGATTTTATCGCGACGCCGATGCGGGCGGGCAACCGGGGACGGAGTATTTCGATCTGCATCGGGGCGCGTTTGCGCGGGTGGAAGAGCGGCCCGGCGTGATGGAACTGGCGGCGATCCGGCGGGCGCGGGGCGTGGTGAAAGAGAACACGGGCGCGTCGTTGATTGATGTGGGCGATGGCGTATTGTGTTTGGAATTTCACAGCAAGATGAACACGCTGGGCGAAGACCACTTCGCCATGATGTATGCGGGGATTGAGGAGACGGCCCGTAATTTCGAGGCGATGATCATTGCCAATCAGGGGCAGGATTTCAGCGCGGGGGCAAACCTGGTGCTGGTGCTGCTGGCGGCGCAGGAAGAAGAGTGGGATGAGCTGAACGCGGCGATTCACCGGTTCCAGCAGGCGAACATGGCGATCAAGTATGCGCCGAAGCCTGTGGTGGTGGCTCCGTTTGCGCGGACGCTGGGCGGGGGCTGCGAGATTTCATTGCATGCGGCGCGATGCCAGGCGTCGGCGGAGTTGTATATGGGTTTGGTGGAAGTAGGCGTGGGCGTGATTCCGGGCGGCGGCGGTTGCAAGGAGTTGCTGCTGCGGCTGAAGAATCCGCAGAAGGTGTTTGAGTTGGTGGGAATGGCGAAGGTTTCGACATCGGCGGAGGATGCGAAGAATCTGGGTCTGCTGCATAAGACCGATGGTATTTCGATGAATCAGGAGCGGCTGATTGCGGATGCGAAGGCGCTGGCGTTGTCGTTGGCGCCGGGGTATGCGCCGGGGACGCCGCGCAGGGATATCCAGGTGGGCGGGGAGAGCGTGTATGCGGCGATGAAGCTGTATGCATGGTCGATGCGGCAGGGGAACTTTATCAGCGATCATGATGTAGTGATCGCGGAGAAGATCGCGGGCGTTCTCTCCGGGGGACGGCTGAGCGGAGAGCAGATGGTGAGCGAGCAGTATCTGCTCGATTTGGAACGCGAGGCGTTTCTGAGCTTGTGCGGAACGCGCAAGACGCAGGAGCGCATGCAGGCAATGTTGCAGACGGGCAAGCCGCTTCGGAATTAGCCTGGGAGAAAGGATTCATATGATGTTTACTGGATGCGGAACCGCAATTGTCACACCCTTCACGCAGGACCGGTCGCTGGACGAAGCCACGCTGCGCAATCTGGTGCGCCGGCAAATCGAGGCGGGGATCAACTTTCTGGTGCCGTGCGGAACAACGGGGGAGAGTCCCACGCTGGAGCGCGCTGAGCATCTGCGCGTTGTGGAGATCACTCTCGAAGAAGCGAAGGGGCATGTGCCGGTACTGGCGGGAGCCGGTGGGTACAACACGGGCGAAGTGGTGGATCTGGCGCGCGAGTTGGCGACGATGGGCGCGGACGGGATTCTGTCGGTAACGCCTTATTACAACAAGCCGACGCAGGAGGGGCTGTACCAGCACTACAAGGCGATTGCTTCGTCGATCGACATTCCGATCATTGTGTACAGCGTGCAGGGGCGCACGGGGATCAACGTGGAGCCGGCGACGCTGAAGCGGCTGGCGGGGATTGGGAACATCGTCGGGGTGAAGGAAGCGAGCGGGAACATCGGGCAGCAGGCGCGGGTGATTCAGGAGGTGCCGGAGGATTTCCTGGTGCTGAGCGGGGATGATTCGATCACGATTCCGCTGATGGCGCTGGGCGGAAAAGGCGTGATCTCGGTGGTATCGAACGAGATTCCGGCGGAGATGACGGAACTGGCGCAGGCGTGCCTGAAGGGCGACTACGAGCGGGCGCGGGCGCTGCAACGGAAATATTTGAGCTTAATGGAAGTGAATTTTGTGGAATCGAATCCGATTCCCGTAAAGGCCGCGATGGCTCTGATGGGACTACTGGAGCCGGTATGGCGGCTGCCGCTGGTTCCCCCATCGGAGGCGAGCCTGGCGAAAATCGAGGCTGTGCTGGCGGATTTGAATTTGCTGGCCGGCAGGAGCGTGCATGCTGCAAACTGAGATCGAAGCGTTGTTTGACGCGCCCCCCGCTGCTTATACGGAGGCGCATTTTGCTTTATTCCATCGATTCAAGGACGCGTTGAACGCGGGGACCATCCGGTCGGCGGAGCCCGACGCGAGTTCGCCGACGGGATGGAAGGTGAACGCGTGGGTGAAGAAAGGCATACTGCTGGGGTTCCGGCTGGGCGGCGTGGTGGACATGTCGGTGGACCGCACGCGGCAGCCGTTCTTCGACAAGGCGACGTATCCGGTGAAGGCGTTCACGGCGTCGAGCGGGGTGCGGATTGTGCCGGGCGGATCGTCGATTCGCGACGGCTGTTTTATTGGGAAGAGCGTGACGTGCATGCCTCCGATGTATGTGAACGCGGGGGCGTATGTGGACGATGGGACGATGGTGGATTCGCACGCGCTGGTGGGGAGTTGCGCGCAGGTAGGGAAGAATTGCCACATTTCGGCGGCGGCGCAGATTGGCGGCGTACTGGAGCCGGTGGGGGCGATGCCGGTGATTCTGGAGGATAACGTTCTGGTGGGTGGCAATTGCGGGGTGTATGAGGGGACGATTGTGAAACGCGGGGCGGTGTTGGGGACGGGGACGATTCTGAATCGCTCGACGCCGGTTTATGATCTGGTGAAGGGCGAGGTGATTCGGGCAACGGAGGATTTGCCGCTGGTGGTGCCGGAGGATGCCGTGGTTGTGGCGGGGTCGCGGGCGGTGACTAGTGGGAAGGGGAAAGAATGGGGGATTTCGCTGTATACCCCGGTGATTGTGAAATATAAGGATGCGAAGACGGGGGGGAAGATCCAGTTGGAGGATTTATTGCGTTGACGGAGAAGGAGCTATCGCCGAACGCTCCCAGGATTCGGATGCCGGCCGGGAAGCTTTTGCAGCCTTACAGCGAAATCGGCAGCATCTTCAAGCACCGCTTCAACGTCTTCCACGATTCGGATATAGGCGGACTCATAATCCGCCTTCTCACGCTTTTGTTTGAGTCTCAAGCCCATCTGACTCAAACGCTGACATTCCGGCTCAGGACTGCCTCCGAACAGACGCCACAGCTGCACATGGGTTGACTCCCCCGGAGTTGGGGTGTATCCATTTGCCTTCGCGCGAATCATGGCAAGGTTGTAAACGAAGTCGTATGCGCGGCTAATCGGAGTACGCACAGAACCTTCCTCTG
>CALFYN010001120.1 GCA_937952345.1 uncultured Acidobacteriota bacterium | reverse complement strand
TCCACCAGCACCCGCACCACTGAAGGAACCGTCCGTTCCACAATATCCGCGTATCCGTCCACCGGACGCCGCACCGTCATCGGATGAGCACTCGCTATCGCAGCCAGCAGCATGGCAAGGATCGTCGTCTTCATGTCCCGTGAGACGCGCTCCCACCGCCTGTTCGAGTACGCCCCTTAACAGATCTTTACAATCCCTTTGCACACGCGCCCCCTCCTCACCTTAGGAACTCGCGGCCCACCAAATCGGCCCATTCGCAGTATCTGAGTACTATCCAAACCAAAATAACCACTTACCTAGTACTTTTTCACATCAAATAAATTCGCAAATTTAATATACATATTTTTCAATCACTTACAGCACATAGTACTGCGCCCGGTACTGGCCCAGCCTCTGGTGTAAATAACGTAGCCCATACTAAACTGTAAGAAATAGCAAACAAGAAAAATCAGGAGGATCACTTAGGTGAAGAAACAGTCATATCGATATTGGTTGCAAAATGCAGTTCTGCTGGCGGCGCTCACCACGGCGTCCCACGCGGCCCCCATCGTCTTTAACGCCACCGGCACAAACCCCGCATCCAACAACGCGCTCAGCGCCAGCGCTTCTTTCGATATCGTCGGCACCACCCTCACCGTCGTCCTCACCAACAACAACCCCGCCTCGGTTCCCAGCGATGTGCTCATCGCCCTGCTCTGGGACATGGGTGACAACACCACTACCCTCTCCAATTTCGACGCCGATGTCACCGCCGGTTCCACGCCCAATCCGCAAGACCTCGACTCCAACGGCGGCAACGGCGAATGGAAGTTCGCTTCCAACGCTGCCGGGCTCTCGGGCGTCACCCAGCACTACGGTGTCGGCACCGCCGGCCTCGGCATCTTCCCTGGTGGCGGCGGCCAGCAGTTCAATTGGGGAATCATCAACGGCAAATCGAACCCCAATCCAGCCGTGAACGGCGGCACATTCATCGATAACTCCGCCACCTTCACCTTCACCATCCCCGCAGCCTTCTCCGGAACCATCTCCAACGTCCGCTTCCAGTTCGGCACCTCGCTTACCGAACCCTCCATCACCTGCTCCACCCCGACCTGCACCCCGAACGACGACGTCCCCACTCCTGAGCCCGCCACCTTCGGACTCCTCGGCGTCGCCATGTCGGCGCTCTACGTCATCCGCCGCCGCGTTTGATCCCCGCGCGCCGCGCCCACACTTTTTCGAAAGCCTGCGCGTATTGCTCAATCAACTCCGCGGCTTCCTCGCGAAATAGCGGCAGCTTCACGGCAGTCTTGTTCACCTCGGTCGTCCCATGCAAATCTTCGGGAATCGCCACCGGATGATGCCACCACTTGGCCTCCGCATACAGCCGGTAGCGATGCTGTTCATCGTATGCGCCCGGCGAGATCTGCACCCCTTCCGCGCGTAGCGCCTTGAGCAGCGTCTCCTTCGGGCAGCCGGCTTTCGCTTCATCCAGAAACAAAACGTGGCTCCCCCAGTACACCCGCTTCGCGTCCGCGCGGCAATGCGGACGGCTGATCCCCGGCAACTGCACCAGCCGGTCCGTCAGCCGCCGTACCTGAGCATCCACCAGCGCGTTGTGCGCCTCCAGCTTCGGCAGTTGCCGCCGCGCGATCGCCGCCGCCAGCGGATGGATGCGCAACTTCGGACCCATCCCCGTCCCCGCGTACTTGCGGTACGGGCTCTCGGCGGGAAACGAAGAGGGCAGTTCGTAATTGCCGAACGTCGTCGCCCGTTCGTAGTATTCCCGCGTCTGATAAATCCCCGCCCCGCCTTCAATCGCCGGCAGAATCTTGCTCGACTGGAAGCTGAACACGCCGATCGAGCCCCACGTGCCCATCTGCCGCCCTTGCAGCGATGCGCCCTGCGCCTGGCAGGCGTCTTCCACCACGATGAGCCCCTTCTCTTTCGCAAACGCGCAGATGTGATCCATATCGCACGGATTGCCCGCCGAATGCATCACCACGATCGCCCGCGTCTGCGCCGTCAGCCGCTTGCGCGCATCGTCGAGATCGAACGTCATCGTCCGCGGATGAATATCGACAAAGCGCGGCACATAGCCGAACAAATGCAGCGGAGCCGTCGTCGCCCACGCCGTATACGACGGCGCCAGAATCTCGCTGCCGCGCGGCAGATCCAGCGCAAAAAACGCCGATAGCAGCCCGCCCGTGCCATTGCAATGCGCCTTCACGAACGGCGCCGGCAGCGCCCGTTTCATCTCCTCTTCGAGCAGCGGGATCTCCTGATAGAAACGGTTGTTGTCCAGCAATTCGGCGACACACCGCTTCTCTTCCTCGCTATAGCGAGGCCAGCGTGTGATCTGCGCAATGCGCTCGGCCGGTAGCCGCACCGCCTTCGGTCCGCCATCGACAGCGAGTGTCTCCACCGCCCGCGCCCCTGCCGCGCTCATTGCCACCGCCGTGGCGCGCACAAAGCCGCGCCGTGTATCATTCGATCCAAACGGAGTGGACATGCTACCTCCTTCGCGCTTTTTCGCGCACGTGGGCCGGCAGCCCCCCAACCGGACGCAGATGATTAAACTCCTCGGCATAGCGCAAGCCGTGCGCCTGCGCCGTCGTCTCCGCAAGCTCCGTCACAAACGCCCGCACCAGTTCGCCCGCTTCCAGCTTGCGTCCACTGCGCGCGCTCAACTCCGCCGCCCAGGCTGCATTGGCCGTCTGGAGTTGCAATACGGCCTCGATCTTCTTCTCCAAAACCTCGCCGATATCGGTCTGCTTCATGGTGGCGTTCCCCTCACCGCCTTCGCCCTTCCGGTATGGCCGGTACGGAACGAAGAAATAATACTGGCGCGCCGAAGCCCCGGGAAACCCCAGGTAACTCATCTCCTGCAAAAACAGGCTCGATCCGCCATACGGCGACTCTTCCGCCATGCGGCCCGTACGATACAAATCATTATCGTCCTGATAATGAACATACCAATCCGGGAAGAAGAGGATCTCCGGCTTGTACAGCCGCGTCAACGCCATCACCTGGTTGCGCAGTTCGCTCGAGGAAAGCATCCCCAATTCCCCGCTCTTATGCCCCAGGTTGATCACCTCCCGCACGCCCAGCATCTTCGCCGCGCGCTCGCCTTCCGCATTGTTGGCGATGCGCGTCTCGGCCGGACCCTGCCCCAGCGAACGCTTCTCCTCATTGCCAAACACCGCGATGTAGACCGCGCGGCCTTCCCCCGCCATCCGCGCCAGCGTGCCTCCCGCCGCAAACAGCACATCGCGCATCGATGGCGTAATCACCAGCACGTTGCCCGATGTCGTCTCCTGCCGCTTCGTGAAAGGCTGCGGCGTCGCTGGTGTGCCCGCCGGCGCGACGTGATTGAACTCCTCCGCATACGGAACGCCATGCTTGGCGCCGATCGTCGCCGCCAGCTCCGTCAGAAACTCCCGCGTGTGCCGCCGCGCCGAGGCATCATCAGCCGCGCGCCCCCGCAGCGCCAGCCACGTGCGGTTCCGATTGTGCAGCAACTCGGCCGCGTGAATCTTGTGCTCCAGCTTGGCCCCGATATCCCGATGCACAAACCGCGCCCGCTCCGTCTCCCCGCCTTCGCCCTTCCGATAGGGCCGGTAAGCAGAGTAGTAGAACACCTCCGGAGCCCCATACGGCGCGAGCCCCATGCGCGCCAGTTCATTCCCAAACGTCCCGCCGCCCGAATATCCCCATGCTTCCTCGGCCATGTTCCCCGTGAGAATCGCGTCCGCATCGTCCTGGTAGTGCACATAAGGATCGGGGATAAACAGCAGCCGAGGCTTGATCCCCCGAATCAGCGCGAAGAGCTGGTTCCGCATCTCCGTCGCCGACACATGCCCCAGTTCGCCCGACTTCAGATCCATGCGAATCACATCCGTCACGCCCAGTTGCTTGGCCGCCTCGCGTGCTTCCTGCATGTTCACCAGCCGTGTCTGCGCGGGGTTCAGCCCTTGCGACATCTTCTCGCCATTGGCGAAAATCGCCACATCGACACGCCAGCCGTCTTCAATGTATTGGGCCAGCGTCCCGCCCGCGGCATAGATATAATCTGCCGGTGAAGCCGTCACCACGAGAATACGGCGGCTGTCGTCTGCGATGATGAGTAACGGCGTGATGAACAATAGACACAGGAGACGCATCGGGATGGGGAAAGTGTACCACGCACTGGCGGCGCTGCTGGTGGCCGCAGCCGGCCTCGCCGCCGCGGATGTGCCGCTCGGCCAGCCTCCGCCTGGCAAAACATTTCTCGTCATTTTGTCGCACCACGACGACCACACTTGGGAATGGGGTTTCGGCGGCTTCCTCGCCCGCCTCGTCGACAGCGGATGGACCGGCTATTACGTGCGCACCACCAACGACGAAAAGGACGGCCGCGAATGGGGCCCCAATGACCAGGTGAACCACAAAGAATCCATCGCCGCCGTCAAGGCCCTCGGCCTCAAGGAAGTCATCAGCCTCAACTGGCGCAACGACCACATGTCTTCCGTCCCCCTCAAGGAAGTGCGCGCCCAATATATCCTTCTCATCCGCAAATACAGGCCCGACGCCGTCATGTCCTGGAATCCCTGGGGCCATTACGACCGCAATCCCGATCACCGCCGCGTCGCCCGCGCCGCCGGCGAAGCCGTCTGGATGGCCGGCCTCGAAAACGTGCACCCCGAACACCTCGCCGCCGGACTCAAGCCCCACCGCGTCCCCGTCGTCTACTACTCCCAGCGCGCCGACTACGGCCGAGGCCACGCCCCCAACATCGCCATCGAATTCAACGAAGCCCAGCTACTGCGCAAAGTCGAAGCCTACTGGGCCCACCGCAACGTGCGCGGCGTCCCCGCCTCCCCCGAAATCAAGCGCCGCGAAATGGAAGAGCCGAGCCTCGCCGCCGGCAAGCGCGCCGGCGTCAAATACGCGGAAATGTTCTACCGGCTCGAAGAGTGGGACCACCTCCCCGGCCTCCGCGATTACCTCACCGAGAATGCGAGGGCGAAATGAAGCCCGTGCTGTTGTTCCTCTTCTGCGGGCTGCTCGCCGCCCAGAAGCTCCCCCTCGCCTCCATTCCTCCCGGCAAGGTGATGATGGTCATTCAGCCCCATCATGACGACCACACCACCGATTACGGCATGGGCGGCTTGATCGCCAAATTC
>CALFYN010001119.1 GCA_937952345.1 uncultured Acidobacteriota bacterium | reverse complement strand
AATTCCTGCGCAACGACAAGCTCGATGCCCGCAACGCCTTCGCCACCAGCCGCGGTAAGATCCTCGGCCAAAGCGGGATCCCGAGTCCACGCCAGCAGACAGCGGTAGACGGCCGAAGCGTGCTCGGCGTAGATCTCGCTCATGGTCATTCACCTGTTACTATCCTCCAGCGGGCGATTTGTTACAGATTCGATCACCACCCTGGGTAGCGCGAGCCCTTCGCGAACATTTCCCTGTGTTCTAAGGTCACCGGAAGGAGTTCGAGATGTGTCCATAGTCTCGGCCCAGCGTGGACGGGGGCTTCGCCAGCGGGTCAATCCTGAGTTCCTCGTTATAGTTGGACGGGTTCGAACAGGTGACGCTCACACCGCAAAAGTTCGAAACCTGTCCACGACGGGGAGCCACTTCTATTCGAAGAGGGCCATCGTTATCTCAGCCGGTTGCGCACCTCTACCGGAGCACCCCGGAGTGGATTCGAACTGTACCTACATGTGCCGGAGGCAACGCGTGCCAGGTTCCGAGGACCGCTGGCAGTTGCCCGACAAGCACCACAAATCTGTGCGCGCCGGATTCGTCGCCGCAGGCTGGCGGAGATTGCGAGCATGATACAGAGGCACGATGAAACGCTTGACCGTAGAACTAATCCCGGACATTGAACAGGGTGGGTTCACCGCCCGCGTGCCTGACATCCCGGCCTATGGGGAGGGCGCGACGTAGGATGAAGCCATCGCCGATTTGCGCGAGGCGCTACTGGCCTATATCGAAGAATTCGGTGTCGAGGACGCGATGACCCGCTTGAATCAGCCCACTACGGTCCGCACTCTAGATCTGGAGTTGGAAAACCCGATCCATGCCTAAACTGCCGCGCCCAACGGGTGCGGAGATGATCCGTGGGGATGCTCTCCACCCAATTCGGACGTATCAACGGCACACAAACCCCGGCGAGGATGGTACAGGTGGGGACGAAGTTCGTTTTCTGATCCATGGATCAAGCCATCACGCCCTTCGCCGTGCGGCGATGTTGGTGCATACTGAATTGTGAGGCAAGCACAGCCGTGAGACGAACAATTCAGGTCCGCATCAGCAGAGGAGATCGTCTGTTTGTGGCTGAGTGTCTCGATCTGCCTGTGGTCACACAGGCTGCCACGTTGGATGAGCTGGCATTCAATATCCGTGAGGCAATCGGACTGCACCTCGATGGGGAAGACTTGGCCGCCCTCGGTTTTTCCAGTAACCCGACGATCCTGGCAACGATGGAACTTGAAGCGGTTGCCTGATGCCCAAACTCCGAGTCATTTCCTCCGCGGAGCGCGGCGAATCATTCAACCGGCTTGGATTGTGCAGGTGGGAGCAAAGTCGGTTTTCTGATCAGCGGGCAGAATCGACGCACCCGCCAACCGGCTCCATCAGTTCGCCAATAGCTTCTGCAACGTTGGCGCAATCGCCGCGCCCCAGCGTTCGTACCCGGCTTCCGTCGGATGCAGATAGTCATTCATGATCGCCGGGGCAATGCTCCCATCCGCCTCCAGGAACACCTTGCCAATGTCCATGTAGGTGATGTTGCGTGTGCCATGCAGCTTCGCCAGCTCCATGTTCACCGCCGCGATCCTGTCACGCCCCGCATCCGCTTTGGCGCCGCGCGGAAAAATGCCGATCAGCAGGATCTTCGATTGCGGCAGCCGTAAATGGAGTTCCTCGCAAATCGCCGTCACGCCCGCCGCAATCTCTTCCGTGGTGTTGATGCTCATGTTGTTGGTGCCGATCATCACCATCACCACCCGCGGATGAATGCCGTCCACTTCCCCATGCCGCAGGCGCCACAACACATTCTCGGTGCGATCCCAACCGTAGCCGATGTTTGTGACTTTGTACGCGCCAAAGTACTTGCGATAGCTCACCGGACCACGCGCCCGCGCATCGGAAGGTTCGCCGCCCCAAAAGTGCGTAATGGAGTCGCCCAACAGTAGAATATCCGGCTTCACTTGCTGGTTTCGCTCTACTATCGCCCGGTGGCGCGTGGCCCAGTCGTAGTTCTTCCAATCGCGATTCTGCGTTACCTCCACCAGGGTGGAAGGCTTCGGACGGCCCGCGATCGAAAGCACGGCGCTCGTCTCCGAGGCGGAAAACACGCGCGCCCGCAACACCCGGCCAACCGGAACCTCGACAGGGCCAAAATAGACCCCCGCCGACGCATCCGGGTCGCGATCCTCAAACGTGTACCGAATCACCGCGCCAGGCGTCGGGCTCTCCAACACGACACGCGAGTCCGGCAGATAACGGAAGGCCGGCGGCGCGACCTCCGCAAGCAGTGCCACGCCGCAGAGCCAGATCAGGTGCATGGCGGATTACCCAATCAAGATGCGAAGCATCCGGCGCAGCGGTTCCGCGGCGCCCCACAGCAGTTGATCGCCGATGGTGAACGCACCCAGATACCGCGGCCCCATCGCCAGCTTGCGCAGCCGGCCCACGGGGATCGTCAGCGTACCGGTAACCGCCACCGGCGTCAGACCCTGCAGCGTAGCCTCGCGCGTGTTGGGCACCACTTTCACCCATTCACTATCACTGGCAATCATCGCTTCGATATCGGCGAGCGGCACGTCCTTCTTCAGCTGGAACGTCAACGCCTGGCTATGGCAGCGCATCGCGCCAATCCGGACGCAGAAGCCGTCCACGGGAATCGGCGGATTCTGATCCAGAATCTTATTCGTCTCCGCCATGCCCTTCCATTCTTCCTTGGACATGCCGTTGCCCAAATCCTTGTCGATCCAGGGAATAATGGAGCCACCCAGCGGCACGCCGAAGTTCGCCACTTCCTCGCCCGCCAGAGCGCGCTGTTTGGCCACCACCAGCCGGTCGATCTCCAGAATCGCCGACTTCGGATCGCTGAGCAGCGCCGCCACTTCCGCATGCAGCGTGCCGTACTGCGTCAACAACTCGCGCATATGCTTGGCCCCGCCGCCCGATGCGGCTTGATAGGTTTGCGTGCTCATCCATTCCACAAGCCCGGCCTTGTACAGCGCGCCGACCCCCATCAACATGCAGCTCACCGTGCAATTGCCGCCGATCCAGTTCTTGCCGCCGCGCGCCAGCGCCGCATCGATCACCGGCCGGTTCGCCGGATCGAGAATAATCACCGCGTCATCGGCCATGCGCAGCGTCGAAGCCGCATCAATCCAGTGGCCGCTCCAGCCACCGTCGCGCAGCTTCCGGTACACCGCCGTGGTGTAGTCCCCGCCCTGCGTCGAGATCAGAATGTCGCACGCGGATAGCGCCTTCGTGTCGTACGCATCGAGAAGAGTGGACTCATGGGTGCCGAACTTCGGAGCCTTCCCGCCGGCGTTGCTGGTGCTGAAGAACACCGGATCAATCAGAGCAAAATCATTCTCGGCTTGCATGCGGTCCATAAGGACGGAGCCAACCATGCCCCGCCAACCTATGAGACCAACGGATTTCCTTGACATTCTTCTATTTTGCCACTGTGCTGCATGCCGCGCGAAATGAACCGTTTGGTTCATGGGATGAACCGGATGGTGTGCGCGCTGTGCTACACACCGCTAAACCTGGACCATCGCTGGCAGTGTTTTCAATGGGATGCCGGTGCGAGTGGTGCTTGTCGCTGGTTTGGTTACAAGCTTGCGACGGGGAGCCCACCTGGAAGAAAGATGAACGGCCAGTGGTAACTCCAGAGAAAGAAGGGACGAACATGAAATGGATGCTAATCGCGGCATTGGCTATGTGTGCCTCTGCCCAACAGTCGAGCGTTGTTGTTCAGGTGGACTACATGAAGGTAGCACCGGGCAAGACCGCCGAGTACGTGAAGGCCGAAGAGGCCGTGAAGACCGCCGTCCACCAGGATCGCGTGAAGAAGGGAGTGATTAACAGTTGGAGCCTCTACGCGGTCCGATTCCCTTCCGGCGCCTCGCGCGAGTTCGACTTCGCAACGGTGACGGTTTATCCGGACATGAGCAAGTTGGAGCAACCCTTCGATGCCGGCCATCGCAACAGCATGCGCGACACCGGAGTCGGTCCACTGAGATCTCTTGTGCGCTCCGACATTCTGTCGCCGTTTGTGTCGGCCGGAGCCGTGGAGTCCGCATGGCCCTGGGTTACGGTCAATTACATCAAAGCAAAGCCGGGCATGATGGCGGACTGGCGCGCCGATGAATCCGAGGCCTGGAAGGCAGTCGCCGAAGCGCAAATCAAAGGAGGTTCCCTGAAGGCTTGGGTGGCCGGCTCCGTGGTTTGGCCGGCCGGATCCAGCCGCGAATACGACTTTGTTTCCGTGAACGCCCGCGAGACGTTCGTACAGAAGCAGACTCCCGGCGCTCAGGCGATGGGTTCCCGCGCGGCAAACCGCTCAGCCAGGCACGGAGAAGCCATTCGGCGGGAAATGTGGCGTCTGGTGTCGCGGACCACTCCAAGGTAGTTCTCAATCCAAAGACCAACGTGCCGCAGGCCATCGTTATTGTTGGCCTGCGTTGCTCGCCCACGGGGCTGTAGGCGAGTTTGGGCGCGTTCTGCCCGGTCAGCGAGAAGATCGCGTGTCGAACGCCGAGTTGTTCAGGATAAGCCCGAGATTGCCATTATGCAAAGGACCGGTGGCCGCGCCGATTGTTTCCGAATGCGGGAAGCTGAGCGAATGGCGATGAAGCGGCGTTATTGAAACTGCCGTTGATTAGAAACGAATCGTTCGCCTGCTGCTCCGACTTCCACGGGAGGAGACGCGGAGGCTTCCTGTTGGCGCGGAGGCCTTGAAACGCTCACATCGGTTCGTTGAAGCGCGGCCTTCATGCGTAGCAGGGAGTAACCGCGGTTGAAATGGAGATGAAGCGGTTTGAGATGGCAGTTCGCCCAACGCTGGCCCAGCAGCCGCAGATCTCAATTGCATCGTCACTTCCTCTCGGTCGAACCTCGTTCGGTGAGGGCACCCTCCACAGCCTCGATGGCCCTCATCAACTCCTCGAATCGAGTCGTCGCGGAATGTAATGCCGCGCTGGCGTGACTGTGACGACTAGCAAGTTCCGCCTCAAATGTGCGCTGCATGGCGAGGGCAGCCTTAGTCTCGGCTGCGCGCTTCTCGAAAGCCGCCCTCTTCTCGTTATCGCCAACTGCCCTCGCTTCTATTTCTAGAGCCTGTTGCAGGTGATCGAGCCGCTGAATTTCCTGTCGAGCAGACGCTAAGCGATTGTCAATGTCCGCCACTCTGCGCGACAGGTCCCGTGATACCGCACCTTGAATGGACCAGCGCTGCAGTAGAATCATTAACCGGGCCTGCTCAACTCGCGCCTGCTTGATCTCTAACCGCAGCGCCTGGATCTCATTCAGCAGGGCACGGCCCGAATCATCGCGCGGATTCGCCGGTTGAGCCCTGAGGTTCCACGAGGACAGTACAACGAGTACGCCCAGAGAACACCACATGGTCCTGCTCATCGACTAATACCTCCTTTAGCTGACTGAAGCGTTTCATTGCTATCAGACTACAGTTTTGATCTGCTTAGTTTGCAGTGGGTGGCGTCGCATGTTCCACGTCATAGGCGTCCACTGAGACCCGCAACGCCCTGAGTCTCGAGACCACTGGATTCCTTCAGCGCAGTGAAAATGCCGTGTCCCTCCAGAAGACCGTCGCGGATATAGCGGTCGCGGCCATCGAGATCGACAAGCCAGGCGGTGCTCTCATGACCAGCGCGGCCAAGGCCGCCGACCCTGTGCTCGCCCTGATAGCTGTCATTGCCGCTGCGGTCGATGAGCATTGCAAGCGAGTCGTCCGCCAGCACACCGACACCACCGTGAGCAGAGGCGCCTTAACTGCAGCGAGTCCAGGAATAGTGGTCGATTCCGCTGCTGTCGCAGAGAAGGCCCATTCCGAAGAGCGAGCCCGCTCCATGGCTCATTTCACCGGCTTCGTGGCGGTCATCGCCGGCCATGTCGCAGATCAATCCGATTCCTCAAGTGTCCCACAAGCCGTCGCGGTAACCGACGCCCTGACCAGAGGCGTACGTTACACTACGAATCGCCAGTAGGGCGGAAGTATCCACTGCGATCATTTGGGAAGGCCGTCGTCTCCGTACAGGAAATCCTGGCTGCGCGCCGCACCCGGTCCTGGCGTAGCCCGCAGCACACCGGCCTCCCGGGCTGTTTCGAGAAGCGCCCGCCGTGTCGCCCTGTCCGGCACCGTTCGGATGGGAACCAGACGCACCGACGGGTGACCATGACGCGTGAGAATCACTTCGTCACCTGCTTCGGCGCGGCGTACCAACTCAGTCAGTTGTCGCTTCGCTTCGGTCACCGATACTTTCATGAGGTGCTCCAACATGGGCCATCGTCTAGTCCATATTTTCACATGCACTCCCCCCATCAACAAATCCGCGGCAATTGCTCCCCGCGCCTCCGGGACGAACACCACGGAGCACCCGTCATTGGCCAGATCCACCCAAAAGCAAGCGCAGCCCTTGCGGCGTAGGAAGAGGGCTTTTTCATCGTCACTCCTAGTATTTACTTGCTTAAATAACCGTTAAGGTGCATACTGAGGCATGAGTCGA
>CALFYN010001118.1 GCA_937952345.1 uncultured Acidobacteriota bacterium | reverse complement strand
CCGGGCTGGTTGCGGCGGTCGGTAGTGACCGTAAGTCCTTGACGAGTAACGTGTTCGACCAGGACGACGGTGTCCGCCCCGGCGGGGATGGGGGCGCCGGTCATGATCTCAATGGCCTGTCTAGGCCCGACGGAAAGGGCGGAAGATTCTCCGGCCCGAACTTCACCAACAACTTGAAATGATCCCGGTAAATCTTGGGATCTAAGGGCGAATCCATCGCGCAGCGAACGCGCGACCGGGGGGTAGTCCCGGTCGGCGGAAAGATCCGCGGCCAGAACCCGGGAGAAGGCCTCGGCGAGTCCGACGGGCTGGCTGGGAGGTGGGGGAAGGCTGGCTAGCTGGTCTAAGACGATGCGCCGTCCTTCGCGAAAGGAGACTGTGGCCACATAGGGTATTGTAGCCGCCTGAACTTGGAGTACCAATACCAATGGCCGATTGTCCAACATGAATCGACATTTTAAGATCGAAGGGCTGTTAGAGGCCGGGCAGTGTATTTTGCCGGCCGATCTCTGAACGTTTCCTTGGGGAGCACGCAATGAACCCTTCGAAGGCCCGAACCGGATCTGGGAAAACCGACAACGCCTCCGACGCCCTGCTGTGGGCAGTGGTTGGCCTGCCGATGGCGGTGGAATCGACTCGCGCGATTCTCGAAGAGATCCATGGCGCGGTGCAGGACGGGATGCGGCAATTGAGCCGCGGCGGAGTGGAAGTGGGCGGAGTGCTGTTTGGGCGGCGGACGGAAGGGGCTATCCGGATTCTGGCGTGGCGGCCGATCGCTTGCGAGCATGCGCGCGGGCCGGGGTTCGCGCTATCGAACAACGATGCGCAGAGCCTGATGCAGTTGCTGGAGTCCGCGGCGCGCGATCCGCAGTTGCAGGTGCTGGAACCGGTAGGGTGGTTTGTGAGCCACACGCGGAGCGGCGTGACAATGTCGGTGGAGGATCAGGAACTGTATCAGAAGTTCTTTCCGGAACCGTGGCAGGTGACGCTGGTCTATCATCCGGTGAACCAGGGAACCTCGCGGGCGGGGTTCTTCATGCGGGAGCGGGATGGGAAGTTGCGAACCGAGTCAAGTTACAGGGAGTTTTCCGTGGATGGCGTGAGACATTCGGCGGCTGTGGCCGCGGCAGAGAAGATGGCGGCTCCGGTGGTGTTGCGGAAGCCGGTTGTTAAGACGGCTCCGGTGGAGTCGCCGAAGTTGACGATGCCGTTCACCGGCGGTGGGCACCGGCGAGTGGTGTTCGCTACGGCGGCGTTGCTGCTGGGCGCGCTGGCGTTGTTCGCCGTGCCGAAGATCCGGCAGATGCAACCGGGCGAGATGCCGCTGGATCTGCGCATGGAAGATGCCAAGGGGCAACTGCGCATCGAATGGGACCGCAATAATCCGGCTGTGCGCGGCGCCGATGGGGCGACGCTGTTCATCACCGACGGCGGGAAGTTGTCGCCGATGAAGCTGGATCGGGATGCGGCGCAAAGCGGGTCGGCGACTTATGCGCGGGCCAGTGAAGACGTGGTGGTGCGATTTGTGGTGAACCAGTCGGGCGAGGAAACGCATCAGGCGATGGCGCGCTATGTCGGGCCTCCGGTGACGAAGGAAGAGGCGCAGCAACTGCGGGCCGCGCTGGATGGCGCGGATTCGTTCCTGCAGGAAGCGCAACGGCTGCGGATGGAGTTGGAGAACGAATCGAAGCGGAACCAGGAACTCGCGAAAGCGGTGCGGCGGCTGGAGGAGCAACTGCAGCGGGAATCACGGCAAGCGAACTGATCGGCGCGCTGGAGCCGATTTCTCGGGTATTGTAGTCAGTACGTATGCACGCAACCAGACGTCATTTTCTGATGGCGGGCGGCACTGTGCTGGCCGCTCAGACTCCGGCTTCCGGACGTATTTCACTCGGGGTGATCGGCAGCGGCGGGCGGGGCAGGTATGTGATGGGGGTCTTCCAGAAAGATCCCGCGGTGCGCGTGGGGGCGATTTGCGATGTGTACGAGCCGAATCTGGAGAACGCTCTGTCGGCGGCCACCAAGGTGCAAGGCAGCAGTCCGCGGGCCATTCGGAATTACAAGCAACTCCTCGATGACAAGAGCATACAGGCGGTGCTGATCGCCACGCCCGAGCACTGGCATCATCGCATGGTGCTGGATGCGCTGGCGGCGGGGAAAGATGTCTATGTGGAGAAGCCGCTGTGCCAGACGCCGGAGCAGGGCATGGAGTTGATTCGGGCGGAGCAGGCGTCGAAGAACATCGTGCAGGTGGGGATGCAGCGGCGCAGCTATGACCTGTTTCTGGAGGCGCGGAAGATCGTTGCGGCGGGGACGCTGGGCAAGGTGCGGATGGTGCGGTCGTACTGGCTGAACAATTACGTAAACAGCCCGGCGAGCTTCAAGCTGGAAGGGCCGCTCGATTGGGAGCAATGGCAGGGTCCGGTGAAGCACCGGGTTCCCGTGGACGGGACGCGGTTCCGGCACTGGCGGTATTTCAAGGATTATGCGGGCGGGATTGCGGCGGATCAGGGGGCGCATATTTTCGACGGGATTCATCTGCTGATGAACGCTTCGTATCCGCTGGCGGTGACGGCGGCGGCGAACAAGGTGCAGAAGAAGGAGTACGATACGCCGGAATCGATGGTGACGACGGCGGAGTACCCGGAGGACTTCGTCGGGATTTTTACCATCAACTACGCGGCGATGAAGTACCAGAGCCGGAACGATCAATTGAACCAACTGGACGGGGATCTGGCGCGGATGGATGTGGGGCGCGAGGAATGCCGGGTGTATATGCAGGGTTCGGAAGATACGGCCGCGATTACAAAGAAATCGGAACGTGGATTCGGGTTTGCGACGGAATTACATGTGCGGAATTTTCTGGAATGCGTGCGGACGAGGAAGACGCCGACAGCTCCGATGCGGCTGGGGTTTCAGGCGTGCCTGGTGACGCTGCTGGCGAACCTTTCGTTGAGTACGGGGAAACGCGTGCGGTGGGACGATCGGGCAGGGAAGGTAGTGCTGTAGGACAGGCCCCGCGGAGAGGCCTGCCCCAGGGTGGAACGGATTACGCGGTGCAGGCGACGGCGTGCTGCTTCGATTCGCCGAGGCCTTCGATGCCGAGTTCGACGACATCGCCGGCCTTGAGGAAGATGGGCGGCTTGAAGCCGAGGCCGACTCCGGGAGGCGTGCCGGTGCTGATGATGTCGCCAGGGGCGAGCGTCATGAACTGGCTGATGTAGCTGACCAGTTGCGGAACGTTGAAGATCATCTGGGCGGTGGTGCTGTTCTGGCGCATGACGCCGTTGACCTTGAGCCAGAGCTTGAGGTTGTGGGGATCGGCGATTTCGTCACGCGTGGCCATGAAGGGTCCGAGCGGGGCGAAGGTATCGCAGCTCTTTCCTTTCACCCACTGGCCGCCGCGCTCGAGCTGGAATTCGCGCTCGCTGTAGTCGTTGTGGAGCGAGTAGCCGGCCACATGATTCATGGCATCGGCTTCGCTGACGTAGCTGGCGCGCTTGCCGATGACGACGGCGAGTTCCACTTCCCAATCGGTCTTCTGCGAGTTTTTGGGGATGACGAGGTCATCGTTGGGGCCGACGATGGAAGTGGTGCTCTTGAAGAACAGGATGGGCTCCTTGGGCGGTTCGAGGCCTGATTCCTTGGCGTGGTCCGCGTAGTTCAGGCCGACGCAGACGATCTTGCTGGGCCGGGCGATGCATGGGCCGAGGCGCGTACCGGGCTCGATGACGGGCGCGGTATCAGCGTTGGCGGCGGCCCAGGCGGCGAGGCGGGTGAGGCCGTCTCCGCCGAGGAAGTTTTCGTCATAGTCCTGACCGAGGCCGGAGGCATCGATCTGGCGGCCATCGGCGAGAATGAGGCCGGGCTTTTCTTGGTTGGGATTTCCGAATCGGATGAGTTTCATGATGGGTTGACCTTTAATTATCGAATGGTAAGCGTGCCGCCGTCGACCGGCAGTCCGGTACCGGTGATGAACGCCGCTTCGTCGCTCGAAAGGAACAGTGCGGCATAGGCGATCTCATCCGGTTCGGCCATGCGTCCGATGGGTTGTGCTTTGGAGAGTTTATCGAACATTTCGGCTTCGCGTCCGGGGTAGTTCTTGGCGATGAAGCCGTCGACGAAGGGAGTGTGCACGCGGCCCGGGAGGAGGGCGTTGCAGCGGATGTTGGCGTTGAGGAAATCCTTGGCGACGGCGTAGGTCATGGCGAGCACCGCGCCTTTGCTGGTGGAGTAGGCGAAGCGGTCGTTGATGGCCATGACGGAGACGCAGGAGGCGAGGTTGAGAATGGAGCCGCCGCCATCGGCGACCATGAATTTGAGGGCGTGGCGGAGGCAATTGGCGACGCCGAAGACGTTGACGCGCTGGACGCGCTCGAAGTCTTCGGGGGTGGTGTTGAGGGCGTTGCCGACGTGGGCGATGCCGGCGTTGTTGACGAGGATGTGGATGCGTCCGGCGCGGGCGTGGATAGAGTGGATGGCGGCTTCGACACTCGCGTTATCGGCGACGTCGCAGAAGGTGGCTTCGGCCTTGCCGCCGGCGGCTCGGATTTCTTCGACGGCGCGATCCATTTCGGGTTGGTTGCGGTCGAGGATTTCGACGGAGGCGCCCTCGCGGGCGAAGAGGCGGGCGATGGCGAGTCCGATGCCGGAGGCGCCGCCCGTGATGATAGCGGTCTTCGATTGCAGTTTGGGCATGCAATTAGAAGATGCCAGAAGTGCGGGGGGCCTGTCACCCTTGACCTGGCGGTGCGGCGGGGGGTAGGGTTGGACAAATGCCCACACTGCAGGAACAATTCGGCCAAATCGACATTTATGTCTTTGATCAGCTTTTGAAGGGGCGTATTGTGCCGGGAATGCGGATCCTGGACGCGGGATGCGGAGGCGGGCGGAACATCGTGTATTTCCTGCGGGAGCAATACGAGGTGTTCGGGGTGGATCGCGATGCGGAGAGCGTGGAGGAAGTGCGGGCGCTGGCTGCGAGATTGGCGCCGGGGCTGCCCGCGTCGAATTTCCGGGTGGAGGATGTAGACCGGATGTCGTTCGCGGATGCGTGGGCGGATGTGGTGTTGTCGAACACCGTGCTGCATTTCGCGCGCGACGATGCGCATTTCGAGGCGATGCTGCTGGAGTGCTGGCGCGTGTTGCGCCCGGGCGGGCTGTTTTTCTGCCGCCTGGGATCAACGATCGGGATGGAGCAGCAGGTGCGGCGGATCGAGGGACGGCGCTATCATTCGCCGGATGGGTCAGAGCGATATCTGGTGGACGAAGCGCTGCTGGCGAGTTATGTGGAGCGGCTGGGTGCAACGATGGCCGATCCGTTGAAGACGACGATTGTGCAGAATCAGCGGGCGATGACGACGTGGGTGTTGCGCAAGAACCGGGAGTGAATCAGGGCTTGCGGTCGAGTTTCTGTTCGAGGAGCCACTTGGGGAATTCCTCTTCGCCGTAGGCTTTATCCCAGGAGTTGTGGCCGACGCCGGGATATTCGGTGTATTTCGGATTTCCTCCGGCGGCTTTGATGGCTGCGTTCATTTTCTGCGATTCGGTGACGGGGACGGTGGGATCGGCGGCGCCGTGGAAGATCCAGATGGGTTTGGCGCCGATGCCCTTTGCGGTCTCGGCGTAGGGGTCGCCGGTGGGCGCCGGTTGCGGTGGGACACCGCGGCGATTGGGCCGCATGACGCCGCCGCAGATGGGGGCCATGGCGGCAAAGCGCGCGGCATGTTTCGCGCCGATGGCGAAGGTGCCGTAGCCGCCCATGGAGAGGCCGGTGAGATAGATGCGCGAGCGGTCGCCCTTGAACTCCTTGATGGATTTGTCGAGGGCGGCGAGCGCCTGGGCTTCCATTGCCGGGTCGGTCCACCAGACGTTCTTGCGGCACTGTGGCATGACGATGACGGCGGGGAACCGGTCCGTGTGAAAGCGGACGGCCCCGCCGATGCCGACTTGCGATTGCGCCAGCCCGTCTTCGCCGCGCTCGCCCGCGCCGTGCAGGAACAGGATCACCGGCCAACGTTTGCTCTTGGTGTAATCGGCGGGCAGGTAGACGACGTATTTATACGTCACGCCCTGCACGGTTACGGAGCGGTTGAGGAAGCCGGTTTCCTGGCGTGCCTGGAGCACGGGGAGAATCAGCAGCGAAGCGAGCAGCAGCGTTTTCATGGAACGATGGTGGCCTTCTTGATGAAGTCGAGGTTGGGGAAGTTGGCTTTGAGGTAGGCGTTGCCGCTGGAGGTGATGGCGCCCTGATCGGGCGATTCGCCATACTGCGCGGTGATCTTATCCACAACGTCCATACCGGCGCCGATCACTTCACCGAACGGGGCGAAGCCCTGATCATCGAGAAACTGGTTGCTCTTGAAGTTGATGAAGAGTTGCGAGGTGCGGGTGTTCGGACCGGCGGTGGCGAAGGTGATGGTGCCGCGCTTGTTGGTGCGGGTCACGGGATCGTCGGAGATGCGGTTGTCCCACTTCTTTGTCTTGGCGGGATTGGCGGCGAGGCCGAACTGCACCATGAAATTCGGGACTACGCGGAA
>CALFYN010001117.1 GCA_937952345.1 uncultured Acidobacteriota bacterium | reverse complement strand
CCGCGAAGGCGGCCGCACCGTCGGCGCCGGAACGGTGACCGAGATCCTCAGTTAAGGAAGCAAGAGCAGGCAAACAATGCTGAGAGAACGAATTCGCATCCGGCTCAAAGCCTACGATCACCGTGTACTGGATCAGTCCACGACCGAGATCGTCGACACGGCAAAGCGTACCGGCGCACAGATTGCTGGCCCGATTCCGCTGCCCACAACGATAAACCGGTTCAAGGTGAAACGCTCGCCGCACGTGGACAAAAAGTCGCGCGAGAAATTCGAGATCCGCACGCACAAGCGTTTGCTGGATATTCTCGAGCCCACGCAGGATACGGTGGACGCGCTGATGAAGCTCGATCTGCCGGCCGGAGTGGATGTGGAAATCAAAGCATTTGGCAAGGACAAAAAGTAGGGTGGCGGCTCCAGCAGGCGCTAGCGAATCGCAGCGCCTGCCCGCTTGCCGGTTGCCCTTGGGGGTATTATGGGCCCAGGAATTTTAGGCAAAAAAATCGGGATGACGCAGGTCTTCCGGCCGAACGGGGAAGTGGTTCCCGTGACGTTGGTGAAGGCTGGTCCCTGCGTCGTTGTGCAGCGCAAGACGCCGACCACGGACGGCTACGATGCCGTGCAGTTGGGTCTTGTCGAATTCGTCAAAGCCGCGCGCATCAACAAGCCGCTCACCGGTCACCTGAAAAAGGCCAATGCCGATGGCATGAAGTTCCTTAAGGAACTCCGTCTCCGGCCCGGCGATGACGACCTCAAGCCCGGCGACAAGATCCTCGTGGATCAGTTCAAGGCTCGTGAGATCGTTGACGTTACCGGCGTCAGCAAAGGACGTGGATTCGCCGGCCTCGTGAAACGGCACCACTTCCGCGGTGGCCCGGGCGGGCACGGTTCGATGTTCGGACGCGCTCCCGGCTCCATCGGAGCGTCCAGCTTCCCGTCGCGCGTCATGAAGGGCATGCGTATGGCTGGCCACATGGGCGTGCAGGATGTGACGGTGCGCAACCTCGAGATCGTCGAGATCGATCCGGAAGAGAACGTAATTATGGTGAAAGGCGCCATCCCCGGCCCCAATGGCGGGTACGTGGTCGTGCGCCGCGCCAAGAAGAGGGGGGTCTAACATGCCAACAGTGGATGTTGTCAACCTCGATAATCAGGTCGTCGGCCAGATGGAACTCGCCGACAGCGTGTTCGCCGCCGAGGTGAACGACGCGTTGCTGTATGAGTCGGTGCGCCATTACATGGCCGCCCGCCGGTCGGGAACGCACAAAACGAAGCGCCGTTGGGAAGTGTCCGGTTCGGGCAAGAAGCTGTGGCGCCAGAAGGGCACCGGCCGCGCCCGTATGGGCTCCATCCGCTCCCCGCTGTGGCGGCATGGCGGAACGGTCCACGGGCCGATTCCTCGGGATTACAGCTACCGCCTGCCGAAGAAGATGCTGCTCGGTGCGCTCCGTTCGGCTCTCACCGCCAAGCTTCGCGACGGCGAGTTGAAGATCGTGGATACGCTGTCGCTGCCCGACGCCAAAACGAAGTCAGTGGCCACCGCCCTACGCCGCATCGATGCCGCCAACACCGTGCTCTTTGTGGAAGTGGGCGACAACCGCAACCTCGCGCTCGGCTCGCGCAACATCCCCGGCGTGACCATGGTTCCGTCCAAGGATGTCACCACCTACGATCTGCTGCGCCACAAGCACGTCGTTCTCAGCCAGGCCGCTGCGCAGAAACTCTCGGAGGGCTTGGCCTAATGACTAACTTCGATATCATTCGCCGGCCGGTCATCACCGAAAAGGCCGTCGGGAAGAAGGAAGCCGAGCAGACCCTCTGCTTCGAAGTCCACCCCGATGCAAACAAAGTGCAGATCAAGCAGGCTGTGGAGCTGCTGTTCAAAGTGAAAGTGGCGGATGTGCGCACTTCGAATTTCGAAGGCAAGCTGCGCCGCCGCGGCCGCTACTCCGGCTATCGTCCCGATTGGAAGAAAGCCTATGTGCGGTTGAAGGATGGGCAGAAGATGCCCGAGTACGCGGAGATCTAACCCATGCCGATCAAAACCTATCGTCCAACCACGCCCACGCGCCGTTTCCAGACGACGCTGATGCGCGATGATCTGACGGATAAAAAGCCGGAAAAATCCCTTACGGTCGGCAAGAAGCGCAAGGGCGGCCGCAACAGCCTCGGCCAGGTGGCCGTGCGTTTTCGTGGGGGTGGGGCCAAGCGCGCCCTCCGCACCGTCGATTTCAAGAGGGATAAGGATGGCGTGCCCGCCAAAGTGGCTGCCATCGAGTACGATCCCAACCGTTCCGCACGCCTCGCGCTGCTGCACTATGTGGACGGCGAGAAGCGCTATATCCTGGCGCCCGTCGGCCTCGAAGTCGGCCGCGAAGTGCTGAGTGGGCCGCAGGCGGACATCCTGGTCGGCAACTCGCTGCCGCTCAAGAATATCCCCGCCGGCACCACGGTGCATAACGTGGAACTGCGCCCGGGCAAGGGCGGCCAGATGGCTCGCTCGGCCGGCGCTTCCGTGCAATTGGTTTCCAAGGAAGGCGATTACGCCCTGGTGAAGCTGCCGTCGAACGAAGTGCGCCGTGTGCACGTCGATTGCAAAGCCACCATCGGACAGGTTGGCAACGTCGATCACGAGAACGTTTCGCTCGGTAAGGCCGGCCGCACCCGTTACCTGGGCCGCCGCCCGCACAACCGCGGCGTCTCCATGAACCCCATCGATCACCCGCACGGTGGTGGTGAGGGCCGTACCTCCGGCGGACGCCATCCGGTGACCCCCTGGGGCCAGCCGACCCGTGGTTTCAAGACACGCAACAACAAGCGCACCGACAAGATGATCGTCGGCCGCCAGAAGAAGAGGAGATAAGCGAGCGATATGGGACGTTCACTCAAAAAGGGACCCTTTACCGACCAGCACCTCGCGGATAAGCTTGCGGCGTTGAATGCCGCCAATGAAAAGAAGGTTGTCCGCACCTGGTCGCGCCGCTCCACCATTCTTCCCGAGTTCATCGGACACACGGTCGCGGTTCACAACGGCAAGAAGTTCATCCCCGTCTACGTGACCGAAAACATGGTGGGACACAAGTTCGGCGAGTTCTCTCCCACCCGCACCTTTAAGGGCCACGCCGCCAAGGCGGACAAGTCCGGCAAGTAAGGAGATCGCAATGGCGCAACAGGAACAGAATCAATTCAAATCCGAGGCCCGCTACGTGCGCATCTCTTCGCAGAAGGCGCGGCTGGTAGTGGATCTGATCCGCGGCAAGAAGGCCGGCGAGGCCATCCACATTCTGCGGTCCACCAACAAGCGCATCGCACCTACCGTGGAGAAGGTTCTCCGTTCGGCCATCGCCAATGCCGAGAGCCTCGACACGAACGTCGATGTCGATCGCTTGATCGTGACCGAAGCGTACGTCAATGAAGGGCCGCGCATGAAGCGCATCCGCCCGGCGCCGATGGGCCGAGCCTATCGCTATCAGCGGCGCAGCTCGCACATCGTCGTCAAGGTGGGAGAAAAGGTCAGCTAATATGGGTCAGAAAGTTCATCCTTACGGCTTTCGCGTCGGCGTCACCAAAACCTGGCGCTCGCGCTGGTTCGCCAAGCAGGACTATTCCAAGCTCCTCGAAGAGGACTTGGCTTTGAAGGACGACCTGCGCAAGCGGCTCAAGGCCGCCGGTGTTTCCAGTGTCGAAGTCGACCGCCCCGGCAACAAGCTGCGCATCACCATCCGCACCTCGCGCCCCGGCATCATCATCGGCCGTAAGGGAGCCGAAATCGAGAAGCTGAAGCAGGATCTCGCCAAGCGTACCAAACGCGAGGTCTTCATCGATATCCAGGAAGTGCACAAGCCCGACGCCGACGCGCAGTTGATCGCCGAGTCAATCGCGCTGCAACTCGAAAAGCGCGTCGCCTTCCGCCGCGCCATGCGCAAATCGGTGGAAAACGCCCTCCGCCTCAAAGCTCTCGGCATCAAGGTCCGCGTTTCCGGACGCCTCAACGGCGCCGAAATCGCCCGCAGCGAGTGGTATTTGCAAGGCCAGTTGCCGCTGCACACCCTGCGCGCCGACATCGATTACGGATTCGCCGAAGCACGCACCACCTACGGTGTCATCGGCATTAAGACCTGGGTTTATAACGGGGAAATCCTCGACGGCCAGATCCGCCGGCCCGGCATGCGCAACGAACCCGAGCGCCGCCAGCCACGGGAACGCCGCGGCCCCCGAGGTGGTCAGCAGCCGCATCATCAACAACAGCAGCATGCCGCACCGCCCGCCATCACCGCTCCGCCGGTGCAGACTGGAGTGGAGCAGGCCGCACCCGCCGACAAAGGCGCGCCCGCGCTGGTGCCGCCTATGGCCAACCCCGCTCCTCCCGCCTGGAAGCAGGAAACCAAGGAAGGCGGCGAGGGAGAGAATAAGTAACGAGCTCCGCGCTCTGATCCAAGGAGAACACAAGCCATGTTGATGCCAAAGAAAGTAAAGTACCGCAAGCAACAGCGCGGACGCATGACTGGGAAGGCTTGGCGCGGATCGTCGCTTTCGTTCGGCGATTACGGGCTCAAAGTGATGAGCTGCGGCTGGATTACCGATCGCCAGATCGAAGCCGCCCGCGTCGCCATGACGCGCTTTGTCAAGCGCGGCGGCAAAATCTGGATTCGCCTGTTCCCCGACAAGCCCATCACCAAGAAGCCCGCCGAAACCCGTATGGGTAAGGGAAAGGGCGCTCCCGAGCAGTGGGTTTGCGTGGTCCGTCCGGGCAAAATTCTGTTTGAGATGGAAGGCGTGCCACTCGCCACCGCCACCGAGGCGATGCGTTTGGCCGCTCAGAAGCTTCCGCTCCCCTGCAAGCTCGTCACGCGGGAGATGGCCTAACTGTTGTTGAAGAACGGGTAATGCAATGAAAGCCGATAACATCCGCCAAGTCGATACCAACGATCTCCAGGGCCAGCTCAAGGACATGCGGGAGCAGATGTTCCGCCTCCGCTTCCAGATGTCCATCGGACAAGCCGACGGCCTGAAGAAATACCGCGAACTGCGCAAGGACCGCGCGCGCATCCTCACCGTGCTCCGTCAGCGGGAGCTCGAGTCGGCGAAGAAGGGATAACCGCACACCATGGCTGACCAGACGAAACCGAATAAGCAGGAAAAGATCGGCGAGGTGGTATCCACCAAGATGGCCAAGACCATCGTTGTCGCCGTCATCCGCCGCACGCAGCACCCGATCTACAAGAGGATTGTGAGCAGCCGCAAGAAGTTTTACGCCCATGACGAGACCGGCCAGGCCCACATCGGCGATGTCGTCCGCATCGTCGAAAGCCGTCCCATGAGCAAGCTGAAGAGATGGACCCTCGCCGAAGTCATTCGCCGCAACGCCGCGGCCGGCGTGGAAGCCGTCGGATAAGGAGATAACGTCATGATCGGAATGAGAACCATCCTCGAGGTGGCCGACAATTCGGGCGCCCGCAAGTTGAGTTGCATTCTGCCGCGCGGTGGCGACCTCGGTCTGCGCGCCGGCCTCGGTGACGTCATCACCGCCGCCGTCAAAGAGGCCGCTCCCGAATCGAACGTGAAGAAGGGCAAAGTCGTCCGTTGCGTCATCGTACGTATGCGTAAGGAGACCCGCCGCAAGGACGGCACCTACATCCGCTTCGATTCCAATGCCGCCGTGCTCATCAACGAAGTCGGCGAGCCCGTCGGAACCCGCGTCTTCGGCCCCGTGGCCCGCGAACTCCGCGACAAGAAGTTCATGAAAATCGTTTCCCTCGCCCCGGAGGTGATCTAATGCCCCGCGCCAAACAGCCTGAACCGCCGCGCCGCCTGCGTATCAAGAAGAACGACATGGTCAAGGTCATCACCGGCAGGGATAAGGACAAGACCGGCCGCGTGATCGAAGTGGACCGCAAAACCGGGCGCCTCATCGTCGAAGGCGTCAACATGATCAAGCGCCACACCCGCGCCAACCCCGCCAAGCAGATCAAGGGCGGAATCGCCGAGCGCGAAAGCACTATTCATTCGTCCAATGTGATGCTGCTCACTTCGGGTGGCATCGCCACTCGCGTCGGTTTCAAGGTGGAGTCCGCCGGCGGCAAGACCCGCCGTGTCCGTGTCGCCCGTAAAACCGGCGAAACCTTGGACAAGAAAGGCTGAGAAGAGAGGTAACCGAAGATGGCCGCAGCAAAGCCCCGCTTGAAGGAACAATACGCCAAAGCCGCCGTCCCGGCGCTGACCAAGGAGTTCGGTTACAAGAACCCGATGGCCGTGCCTAAGCTCGAAAAGGTAGCGTTGAACATCGGTCTCGGAGAGGCCACCGGCAACCCGAAGCTAATGGATGGAGCCGTCAACGAACTCGGCGCCATCGCCGGCCAGCGCCCCATCGTGACCAAAGCCAAAAAGTCCATCGCCGCGTTCAAGCTTCGTGAGAACATGCCTATCGGCTGCACGGTCACCCTCCGCGGCGACCGCATGTACGAATTCCTCGACCGGCTGTTCAACGTCGCTCTACCCCGTGTCCGCGACTTCCGCGGCGTTTCGAATAAAGCCTTCGACGGCCGTGGCAACTACACGCTGGGCCTGAAGGATCAACTGATTTTTCCCGAGATCGACTACAACAAGGTGGAGAAGGTCAAGGGTATGAACATCTGCATCACGACCACGGCCAAGACGGACGCCGAAGCGCTCAGCCTGCTGAAGCATCTCGGAATGCCGTTCCGCCAATAGAGGGAAAGGGAACTAGATGGCCACTACCGCCAAAGAAGCGAAAGACAGACAGCTCAAAGAGTCCATTTCGCGCGCCAAGAGCGAGGGCCGGAAGGCGAAGTTCGCCATCCGCATGCGCAACCGTTGTTTCCGCTGCGGCCGCCCCAGAGGCTATATCCGCAAATTCGGCCTGTGCCGCATTTGTTTCCGCAAACTGGCGCTCGCGGGCGAAATCCCCGGCGTGATCAAGTCGAGCTGGTAGTAGAAGGAGGCATCGAAGAACACGTGTCCACATCCGATCCCATCGCCGATATGCTGACCCGCATGCGCAACGCCCTGGGCGCGCGCCATGCCAAAGTCGACGTGCCTGCCTCTAAGCTGAAAGCGGATATCGCCCGTATTCTAAAGGAAGAGGGCTATATTCTCAACTACAAGCTGGCCGAGGAAGGCTCGCGCAAAACCATCAAGATTTATTTGAAGTACAGCCTCGCCAATACGCCCGTGATCTCCAAAATGGAGCGCGTCTCGCGCCCCGGCTGCCGCGTCTACGTCGGCTCCCGTGAGATCCCCCGCGTACTCGGCGGTTTGGGCATCAATATCCTCACCACTCCGAAAGGCGTGATGACGGGGAAGACAGCCCGCAAGGAAGGCGTTGGCGGAGAAGTCCTCTGCCAGATCTGGTAATCCGGCGCCGAAACAAAGATTTGAGGGAGTGTTTTAAGCCATGTCGAGAGTTGGAAAAAAGCCTATCCCACTGCCCAACGGCGTGAAGATCAATATCGGCAGCCAGTTGGATGTGCAGGGCCCCAAGGGCAAACTGACGGTGCCGATCCCGTCCGGCATCAGCATCGAGAACGCCAACGGCACGCTCGAAATCAAGCGCGAAAACGATAGCTTCGCCGCCCTCCACGGATTGACGCGCGCCCTCGCCGCCAATGCCGTCACCGGCGTCTCCAGCGGCTTTGTCCGGGAACTGGAAATCGTCGGCATCGGCTACCGCGCCGAAGTCAAAGGCAACATCGTCAGCTTCAACCTCGGCTATTCGCACCCCATCGAGTTCATCCTGCCCGCCGGCGTCGATTGCAAGATCGAAAAACAGACCGCCGTGGCCATCTCCGGTTGCGACAAAGAGTTGCTCGGCCAGGTGGCCGCCAACATGCGCGCCCTGCGTCCGCCGGATCCCTACAAGAACAAGGGTGTCCGCTACAAGGGCGAAGTCCTCCGCAAGAAGGTCGGCAAGGCCGGCGCGGGTGGCAAGTAAGAGCGGAAAGGATTAGAGGAGCACGTCTCATGAGAAAGCCTGTCAATCGCGATGAAGTTCGGCGGCGCATTCACACGCGCATCCGCAAGCGCCTCTCCGGTACGTCCGAGCGCCCCCGCCTCGCCGTCTTCCGCAGCCTCAACCATATCTACGCCCAAGTCATCGATGACCGTTCCGGCAAGACCATTGTCGCCGCCTCCTCCGTCCAGAAGAGCGCTGGCGTCGGCAATGGCGGCAATGTTGCCGGCGCCAAAGCTATCGGCAAACTCGTCGCCGAAAAGGCCATCGCCCAGGGTGTGAAAGAAGTCGTTTTTGACCGTGGCGGCTTCCTCTATCACGGTCGCATCAAAGCGCTCGCCGACGCCGCCCGCGAAGCGGGCCTGGTATTTTAGGCCGCCAAGGAGAACCGGATGGTACCTACCCCTTTTAAGCGAATCGATCCGCAATCGCTGCAACTCAAGGAAACCGTCGTTTCCATCAACCGTGTGACCAAAGTGGTCAAGGGCGGTAAGAATCTCAGCTTCTCGGCCCTCGTTGTCGTCGGCGATCCCGGCCAGAAGGTCGTCGGCTACGGCACCGGCAAGGCCAAGGAAGTCCCCGCCGCCATCAAGAAGGGCATCGAGGCGGCCAAGAAGCGCCTCCGCAAAATCCACATGCTCGAAACCACCATCGCCCACCAGGTGACGGGCCGGTTCGGCGCCGGATTGGTCCTGCTCAAGCCCGCCCCGCAAGGAACCGGTATCATCGCCGGCGGCCCCGTGCGCGCCGTCATCGAAGCCGTGGGCGTGCCCAATGTGCTCACCAAAAATCTCGGTTCGCGCAATCCGCACAACGCCGTAAAGGCCACACTCGATGCGCTCGCCAAACTGCGCGACAAGAGCGAAACCGCCGACATGCGCGGCCTGGCGCTCGAAAAGCTCTAACAGAAGGAATCCGACATGGCCGAAGGTAAGATCAAAATCAAGCTCGTCCGCAGCCCCATCTGCACGCCGGAAACCCACAAGTCGATCGTGCGTGCGCTCGGTTTGCGCAAAATCAATCAGGTCGTCGAACGCCCCGACAACGCCGGTTTCCGCGGCATGGTCGCCAAGGTTCCCCACCTGCTCCAGATCGTCAGCTAAGCCGTCCGACAAGCAAAAAGGTATTGCCATGAATCTGAGTCAATTGAAACCCCCGGCCGGACAAAAGAAAGCGGATCGCCGCATCGGTCGCGGTATGGGTAGCGGCCGCCAGAAAACCTCTGGACGCGGCCACAAGGGCGCACGCTCCATCTCCGGTTACAGCAAGATGCGCGGCTTTGAAGGCGGCCAGATGCCGCTCCACCGCCGTTTGCCCAAGCGCGGCTTCACCAACATCTTCAAGAAGAAGTTCGCCATCGTCAACGTCGGCGTGCTCGATCAGCTCCAGGGCGATACCTTCGATCCCGGTACGCTGCTCTCGCTCCGCGTCATCAACAAGCTCGAAGACGGCCTCAAGATCCTTGGCTCGGGCGAATTGACCCGCAAGATCACCGTGAAGGCACACCTGATCTCGGCCGCCGCAAAACAGAAAATCGAAGCGGCGGGCGGCAGTGTGGAACTGATCGCAGAGAAGTAAACTGGTTCGATAGGTTCCATTGGTATGAACAAATTTTTCGAAGCCATCGCCAACGTCTTCCGCATCCCCGATCTGCGCAAGCGTGTCTTGTTCACGCTCGGTCTGCTGGCCGTCTATCGCCTCGGCGGGCACATCCCCACCCCCGGCATCGACACCAACCGCCTGGAAGAATTCTTCCAGCAGAATCAGGGAACCCTGTTCGGCATGATCGACCTCTTCAGCGGCGGTATGTTCAGCCGCATGACCGTGTTCGCCCTCGGTATCATGCCCTACATCACGGCGTCCATCATCCTGCAGTTGCTCACCATCGTCGTCCCGACGCTCGAAAAACTGCAGAAGGAAGGCGAAATCGGCCGCCGCAAAATCACCCAGTGGACCCGCTACCTCACCGTGATGCTCGCCGGCATGCAAAGCTTCGGCATCGCCACCGCGCTCCAAACCTCCGACGGCAACTTCGTCCTCAACCCCGGCTTCGGCTTCATCTTCATGACCATGCTCAGCCTCACCACCGGCACCGCCTTCATCATGTGGCTCGGCGAGCAAATCAGTGAACGCGGCATCGGCAACGGCATGTCCCTCCTCATCTTTGCCGGTATCGTTGTCGGCCTGCCCACCGCCATTCGCGAAATCTACGTCAACACCTTTGAGACCCGAAACTGGCACCCGCTGCAAATGATCGTCATCGTGCTGGTGATGGTCGCCGTCGTCGCCTTCATTGTTCTCGTCGAACGCGGCGAGCGCCGCATCCCCGTCCAATACGCCAAGCGCATCGTCGGACGCCGCATGATGGGCGGCCAGTCCACCCACATGCCCCTCAAAGTCAACGCCGGCGGCGTCATCCCCGTCATTTTCGCCAGTTCCTTGCTCGCCTTCCCCCAAACGCTGCTCACCGTGCCATGGGTCAAAGACATGCCTTGGCTGCAAGCCGCCCTCCGCTCCATCGGATTCGCTGAGCCGCTCTACGCCGTGCTCTTCACCGCCGGCATCGTTTTCTTCTGTTTCTTCTACGTCTCCATCATCTTCAATCCCAATGAGGCCGCCGACAACATGCGCAAATACGGCGGATTCATTCCGGGCATCCGGCCGGGCAAAAATACGGCCGACTATTTGAATAAGATTCTCACCAAGATCACCGTCGTCGGCGGGCTCTATCTGGCACTGCTGTCGCTCATCCCGCAGATCATGATCTCCGGCATCAAGCTGCAGCACCTCCCCCTGATCGGCAATTGGATCGACCAGTACTTCCCCCGCTTCCTGCTCGATGGGCTTGGTGTCACGTTTTATTTCGGCGGCACATCGTTGCTGATTGTCGTCGGTGTGGCCATGGATACGGTCAACCAGGTCGAAGCCCAGTTGATCATGCGCCACTATGAAGGATTCACACCCCGCGCCGGCCGTATCCGTGGCCGCCGCTCGGGTGGTTAAGAGGTTCGGGATAGGCCTTCCATGTCAGAGGCCCCGCAACCGGCTCGCGCGCTGATCCTTTTCGGACCCCCAGGTTCAGGAAAGGGAACTCAGGCAAAACTGATCCAGGATTGCCTGCGCATTGCCCACATCTCCACCGGCGACATGCTGCGCGAGAGAATGCAATGCGGCGACGACCTCGGCCAGGTCATCAAACGCCTGGTCGATAACGGGGAACTCGTAACCGACGAGTTGGTCAACCGGATGGTCGAGGAACGTATCGGACGGCCGGACTGCGCCGCCGGGTTCATCCTCGACGGATATCCTCGTACGCTCAGCCAGGCAGGCACCATCTGCCAACGGCTGGCGGCGCGGGGATTCGGCTGGGTGGTGGTTCACCTCAAAGTGGACTACAATATTATTATTCGCCGTCTTGCGGGCCGGCGTCACTGCATGCAATGTGGCGCTGTGTTCAATTTGGCCTCCAACCCGCCGAAAGCCGCCGGCATCTGTGATAAGTGCTCCTCCGCACTCACCGTGCGTGACGATGATAAAGAGCATGTCATCCGCCGGCGCCTCGAAGCTTACGATGCGCAGACGCGCCCTCTCATCGAGTTCTTCTCGGGGGAGGGAAATGCGTTCCACGAAGTGGATGGGGCCGAGGCTGCTCCCCAGCAGATTGCGATGAGAATTTGTGAGTGGATCCGGAATCGAAACGGAGAATGATTACGCGTAAGAGCCCGTCGGAACTCGAGAAGATGCGCAGAAGCGGGCTACTCGTGTATCAAATCCTGAGCGAGACGAGCAAAATGGTCGGCGAAGGCGTCACCACGCACGATCTCGAAGTGGCCGCCGAAAAAATGATCCGCGACGCCGGCGCACGTTCCGCCTTCAAAGGCTACTACGTGCCCGCCGCCGGATCCCGCTACCCCTTCGTCCTTTGCACCTCCGTCAACCACGAGATCGTCCACGGCATGCCTTCCACCAAACGCGTGCTCAAAAAGGGCGACATCGTCAAAATCGACACCGGAGTCGAGTTGGATGGCTATTTCGGTGATTCGGCCATCACCGTTCCCGTCGGGGAGATCAGCGATTCGCTGCGGAAGCTCCTCCGAGTCACATCGGAGTCCTTAGAGCTCGCCATCGCTCAGGCTCGCCCCGGCAATCGCCTGTTCGATATCTGCGGCACGGTCGAAAAGCACGTCACCGGAAACGGCTTTTCCATCGTCCGCGAATTCGTCGGACACGGCATCGGAACCAAGCTCCATGAGGAGCCCCAAGTGCCGAATTACGTCGACCGTCAGAATGAAAATCCGCGGCTCAAGGAAGGCATGGTTCTCGCCATTGAGCCGATGGTCAACGAGGGCAAGCCCGGCAGCAAGGTGCTCTCCGACAAGTGGACCGCGGTAACCACCGACGGCCGCTGTTCGGCGCACTTTGAGCATGTGGTCGCCATCACCGCCGACGGGCCTTGGGTCCTGACGCGGCCGTGACCGAAAAGGATAAGGGCGAAGGCGCCCGTGCGGTAGAGGGCAAGGTCATCGAGCTCCTCCCCCAGGCTGCCTACGTCATCGAGTTGGAATCGCGGGCGCGCATTACCGCGCACGCAGCGGCAGCAACCAAGGCGAATTTCAGCCGCCTGCGGCCGAATGATCGGGTTTTAGTGGAACTCAGTCCGCACGACCCCACCCGGGGGCGGATCACAAAGTTCCTGGGTTAAAGGTTACTGAGCCGCGCGCGTAAGCAAGCGGTTGTTCAAAGGAATGTAAGGCCATGAAAGTTAGAGCCTCAGTCAAGAAAATTTGCGACAAATGCAAGATCATTCACCGCCATGGCGTGGTGCGGATCATTTGCGTCAACCCCAAGCACAAGCAGCGGCAAGGGTAAGGAGAACGTATGGCACGTATCGCTGGCGTGGATCTTCCCGCGAAAAAGAGAGCCGAGATCGGCCTCACCTACATTTACGGCATCGGGCGTACCCGGTCCAAATCCATCCTTCACCGGGCCGGCGTCGACCCGGACAAGAAGGTCAATGACCTCACCGAAGAGGAAGTGAACCGCCTCCGTATGCTCATCGAGAGCGAAGGCTCGATCGAAGGCGATCTCCGCAAAGAGATCTCCCTCAACATCAAGCGCCTCATCGAAATGGGCTCCTACCGCGGCCTGCGCCACCGCCGCAGCCTCCCCGCGCGCGGACAGCGCACCCACACCAACGCCCGCACCCGCAAGGGTCCGCGCCGCGGCACCGTCGCCAACAAGAAGAAGGCGACCGGCAAGACGTAATCATAGGCTCAAGGATTTCCGATGGCAAAACAACAGGCAAAAGCCAGCAAGAAGAAGACCTTCAAAAAGAAGGAAAAGAAGATCGTCCCGCACGGCATCGTGCACGTGCAGGCGACCTTCAACAACACCATCATCACCATCACCGATCCGCTGGGCAACGTCATTTCCTGGTCCAGCTCCGGTTCGCTCGGCTTCCGCGGTTCCCGCAAAGGAACCCCGTTCGCCGCCCAGCAGGCTTCGCTCACCGCGGCCCAGAAAGCCAAGGACGCCGGCCTTCGCACCTGCGAAGTGCGCGTCTCCGGACCCGGTTCCGGTCGCGAATCCGCCGTCCGCGCGTTGGCCACCGTCGGCTTCGAAGTGCGTCACATCCGCGACGTCACCCCGATCCCGCACAACGGTTGCCGTCCGCCCAAAAAGCGCCGCGTCTGACGATTCGCGTTCGTCTGTTCTTTGATTTTTTTGGATTGGAAGCAGGACGAAGGCCCCATACGCCGTAAACTGCACCACCCAACCGCCGGACCCAACATCCGGCGGGGTACGTTAACCAGCCTGCCCCAACGCAGGCACACAACCAGGGAGGTTATCCTTTTGGCCCGTTACATTGGTCCCGTCTGCCGCCTCTGCCGGCGCGAGGGAATGAAGCTCTTCCTCAAAGGCGATCGCTGCTACACCGAAAAGTGCGCCATCGAAAAGCGCAACTACATCCCCGGCCAGCACGGCCGTGACCGCAAGCCCAAGATCCTCGGCTACGGTCTCCAGCTTCGCGAAAAGCAGCGCGCCAAGCGCTATTACGGCGTCCTCGAAACCCAGTTCCGCAACGCCTTCGAAAAAGCCAGCAACATGAAAGGCATCACCGGTGAAAACCTGCTGGGCCTCATGGAGCACCGCCTCGACAACGTCATCTACCGCCTCGGCCTCGCCACCTCGCGCAACATGGCCCGCCAGATTGTTCGCCACGGACACATCCAGGTCAACGGCCGCAAGGTCAACATCCCTTCGT